>CAZUQY010000027.1:9322-16446 GCA_964622935.1 uncultured Bacteroidales bacterium
TATTGGACCATTTTGTGAAGTTGATGCGGCCGTTGTTCTAACTGCAGCATCTCCAAGTGGTGCTTGGTCTGGTACCGGGATTGTTGGAAATACTTTCAATCCTGCTATTGCTGGACCGGGTGATCATATTATTCAATACGATGTTGTAAACGGGGCTTGCGCGGATTCTGATACGGAAACTATACACGTTGACTCGGATGTTGACGCAACAATTACTCCTATTGGACCATTCTGCAAAGTTGATGCTGCTGTTGTTCTTAATGCTGTATCTCCTGGAGGCGTTTGGTCAGGAACTGGTATCGTTGGTAATACATTTGATCCTGCTATTGCCGGACCGGGTGATCATATTATTCAATACGATATTGTGAACGGGGCTTGCGAGGATTCTGATACGGAAACTATACACGTTGATTCTAATGTTGAAGCTACAATTACTCCTATTGGACCATTTTGTGAAGTTGATGCGGCCGTTGTTCTAACTGCAGCATCTCCAGGTGGTGCTTGGTCTGGTACCGGGATTGCTGGAAATAACTTTGATCCTGCTATTGCTGGATCGGGTGATCATATTATTCAATACGATGTTGTAAACGGGGCTTGCGCAGATTCAGATACTGAAACTATACACGTTGACTCAGACGTTGACGCAACGATTACTCCTATTGGACCATTCTGCGAAGTAGATGCTGCTATTATTCTAACTGCTATATCTCCTAGTGGTGCTTGGTCTGGTACCGGAGTCGCTGAAAATACATTCGATCCTGCTATTGCAGGACCAGGTGATTATATTATTCAATACGATGTTGTGAACGGTGCTTGTTCAGATTCTGATACGAAACCTATTCATGTTGACTCTGATGTTGACGCAACGATTACTCCTATTGGACCTTTCTGCGAAGTAGATGCTGCTGTTATTCTAACTACTGTGTCTCCTAGTGGCACTTGGTTTGGTACCGGAGTCGCTGGAAATACATTCGATCCTGCTATTGCAGGACCTGGTGATCATATTATCCAATACGATGTTGTAAACGGGGCTTGCGCAGATTCAGATACTGAAACTATACACGTTGACTCAGACGTTGACGCAACGATTACTCCTATTGGACCATTCTGCGAAGTAGATGCTGCTATTATTCTAACTGCTATATCTCCTAGTGGTGCTTGGTCTGGTACCGGAGTCGCTGAAAATACATTCGATCCTGCTATTGCAGGACCAGGTGATTATATTATTCAATACGATGTTGTGAACGGTGCTTGTTCAGATTCTGATACGAAACCTATTCATGTTGACTCTGATGTTGACGCTACTATTACTCCTGTTGGTCCTTTCTGTGAATCTAATGGTGCAGTCTCATTAACCGCTGTTAGTCCTGGGGGTATTTGGTCTGGCACATCCGTTATTGGAAATAATTTTGACCCTGCTATTGCAGGTCCTGGAGATCATATTATCCAATATGATATTGCGAACGGGGCTTGCGAGGATTCTGATACTGAAACTATACACGTTGATTCAGATGTTGATGCTACAATTACTCCTGTTGGACCTTTCTGTGAAGTTGATGCTGCTGTTATTTTAACTGCAGTTTCTCCTGATGGTGCTTGGTCAGGAACTGGTGTAGTTGGAAATACATTCGACCCTGCTATTGCCGGACCGGGTGATCATATTATTCAATACGATATTATAAACGGGGCTTGTTCTGATTCCGACACTAAAATTATACCCGTAGATTCTGATGTTGACGCAACAATTACTCCTGTTGGACCATTCTGTGAAGTAGATGCTAGTGTTATCCTCAATACAGTCAGCCCTGATGGAACATGGTCTGGAACTGGGGTCATTGGGGATATTTTTGATCCTGCTATTACAGGACCAGGTGATTATATTATTCAATATAATGTTATAAACGGTGCTTGCGAGGATTCTGATACTAAAACTTTACACGTTGACCCAAATGTTGACGCAACAATTACTCCTACCGGACTATTCTGTGATAGTGACAGTCCTATTACACTTACAGCAATTACTTCAGGAGGCACTTGGTCTGGAACAGGAATAGCTGATCCTATAGCTGGTATTTTCGCTCCATCATCTGCAGGAATTGGAGACCATGATATTACTTATAATATTGTAATTGGAGCATGTTCAGACATTGACAATATTTCTATTCATATAGATGCGTCTCCAGATGCCACAATTACACCAATTGCACCTGTTTGTGAAGACAATGGCAATATCATTCTTACATCTGCACAAACTGGTGGAATATGGTCTGGAAACTTTGTCACAGGAAACACATTTGATCCAATGGCTGCAGGTCAGGGTGATCATAATGTGACTTATAATAATGTTCAAGGGGCTTGTTCTGATTTTGATCAAATTATAATCCATGTAGACACTATGCCTGACGCAACAATTACTCCTGACGGACCATTCTGCGAAGATCTTGAGTTTGCATATCTTGTATCGATAAGTTCTGGAGGAACTTGGAGTGGAACAGGAATTACAAATCCTGTAACAGGACAATTCTCACCTCTTTTCTCAGGACCAGGAGATTTCATTATCAACTATGATATTATTAATGGAGTATGCGCAGATAATGATTCATTTACAATACATGTTGATGAAATAATTAATCCTACTATAAATCCGATAGGAGCACTTTGTCAAAGTGAAGGACAAATTGTGCTGACTGCTGTCAATCCAGATGGATTATGGGCAGGACAAGGAATTATTGATCCAATCAATGGGATTTTGGATCCTTCAATGATAATTCAAGGTGACAATACCATGACTTATACAATCTCTAATGGCGAGTGTATCTCAAGTGATTTACACATCTATCAAGTTGATCCTGAAGTTGATGCTGCGATTTTAAGTAATCCTGGTACAATTTGTATTTCAGATGCACCATTTACTCTTAATTCTGTTGAATCAGGAGGTATATGGAGTGGTCAAGGAATAAGCAATCCATCAACAGGGGCATTTACTCCAACTCTTGCTGGAAGTGGCACACATGAAATAGTATATTTCCTTGAAAATGGGACCTGCGAAGATCATGACACAATTTACATCACAGTTATTCCAATGCCTGATGCAACAATAACACCAACAGGACCATTTTGTGAAACTGATGCTACAACAATGTTGACAGCAACAACACTGGGGGGAATATGGTCAGGAGTAGGTGTCGTAGATAATGTTTTTAATCCGGCTATTGCAGGACCAGGTAATCATATAATTACTTATAACGTAACTGTCGGAACCTGTTCAAATTCAGATACTAAAACAATCCATGTCGATCAAACTGTTGATGCTACAATTGCACCGATAAATCCTATATGTGAAAACAGTGCTCCAATAACACTAGTAGCTGCAACATCTGGCGGAACTTGGTCAGGTTCGGGAGTAAATGGATCACAATTTAGCCCAACAATTGCTGGTCAAGGCACACACTCAATTAATTATATGGTTTCGAATGGTGTTTGTAATGATTCTGATAACATTGACATCTTCATAGATGAATATAATATCGTAAACATATTTCCTGCCGGCCCATTTTGTGAAAATGATGCTCCTGCAAACCTTGTTGCAAGTATTGCAGGAGGTATATGGAGTGGTCAAGGAATTAGCAATCCAATAAACGGAACATTTGATCCTTCAATATCAGGAACTGGAACATTTAATATTGATTACACATTCAACAATGGTGCTTGTATTATTAACGCTTCGATTCCTATTACTGTTAATCCAAATCCTACTGCAAGTATTTTCAATTTAAATCCCGAATATTGTGAAGGTGACCCGTTTGTGGTCGTAATTGCAAGCCCTCCAGGCGGAGTTCTTAATGGTCCAGGTGTAGATGGGTTTGTTTTCAACCCTTCAATAGCAGGGCCTGGCTCACATATTATTCAGTATGATGTTACAAACATTTATGGATGTGACGACAATACACAGTCAAATGTAACTATATATCCCTCTCCAGTTGTTAGTGTTTGGCTTCCTTCAGATCAATACTGCTTTGAAGATGATATAGTTCCAATAAATGGAACACCTCCTGACGGCGAGTTCTCTGGAAATGGTGTTATAGGCAACAAATTCAGTCCGACTGTAGCAGGCAGTGGCACACATATAATCACTTGCACTTATACTAATGCAAATGGATGCGAAGGAATAAATACATTTACTGTTGAAGTCAGTGAACCTCTTGCTCTTGACATGTCGGGACAAAGTTTGATTTGCTTTGGAGCAAACGATGGACAAGTAAGTGTAAACGTTACAGGAGGAGTTGCCCCATATACTTATGCATGGGATGATCCATCAGGTTCAACAACATCAACCGTAAACGACTTAGCTTCCAGCACATATAATGTTACTATAACTGACGCATGGGGGTGCGACGAAACTAATCAAATAACAATTTCATCACCAAGCTCTTTAAATGTTTCAATAAGCTCAAGTATTAATCCAAGTTGTTATGGTGAAACAAGCGGAACTGCTCAAGCTAGTGTCTCTGGAGGAACACCACCATACACTTATCTTTGGGATAATCCTGAGGCAAATGAAACGTCATATTTAAACAACTTAGGTGTTGGAACCTTTAACGTCACAATTACTGATAGCAATGGATGTTCAGGCACTATTGGAGTCACAATCACTCAACCTAATGAGCTAATAACTTCGATTGCAACATCTACAAACGTATCATGTAATGGTGGAAACAACGGATCTGCTACTGTAAATGCTATTGGCGGAACTGAGCCTTATGAGTATTACTGGAGCAATCCTTCTCACACTCCACTAGCCACAGCAAATCATCTTACTGCCGGACATTATGATGTGACAATTACAGATTCTAATGGATGCTCAACATCAACTGGCGTGGACATTGCTGAAACTACAGTAATAACATCAACAATAAGTCATACAGATGTTGTCTGTACACATAATTTGGGATCGGCATCTATTTTGGGAAATGGAGGAATTGCACCTTATTCCTATGTCTGGTCAAATGGTAGTAATAATTCATCTATCAATAATCTAATAGCAAACACATATATTGTTACTGTTTCTGATAACAATAATTGTCAGCATATAACAAGTGTAGAAATTGGTATTACAGGAACAATTCACACAAATATCCACGAAGAACAAGGAATCCTTTGTAATGGAGACAATAACGGAATATTACAAGCATATACTAATAACGGATCAAATCCACTTGATTATTTATGGTCAAACGGATCACATGCCGAATTTAATAACAATCTATTCGCAGGTAATTATGAGGTGACAATTATTGATAGTTGGGGTTGTACCGGAACTAATACATATAATCTTTCTGGCCAACCTGAAATAATAATAAATGCATCTATTACTAGTGTTGGCTGTTCTGGAGACGAAAGCGGTTCAATTACACTTCAAGTCTCAGGAGGAACGCCCTCTTATTTGATTAGCTGGAGTACAGGAACCAATAGCTTATCAATATCGGATATTAGTTCAGGAACTTATCAAGTAACTATTACAGATGCCAACAGCTGTGCTATAACAGAACGTTATAATGTGAATGATGCCGCACCGATTGACATTAGCATTATTGCTAAAGACCCGAGTTGTTTTGGATACAACGATGGGACAATACAACTATCTACGATAGGCGGAACTGCACCATTTAATTACCTATTTGATTTTAATGGGTCCCATTTTACTGGAAGTAATGCTAATAATCTTCAACCTGGAACATACACAATTTACTTAGAAGATGCACAAGGTTGTAAATTAGATACTATTGTAAAATTAATTGAACCAGAGGAGATGGATTATTCATATATTACAATAGATCCGAGTTGCATTGGTAATGCAGATGGATATATTGAAATCATGGCTATAGGAGGATATCCTCCTTATATCTATGAATGGGATGATCAAACATCTTCTCTTGAATATATTGCAGGGCTAATGCAAGGTAGTTATACATTTACAATTTCTGACAGTCAAGGATGTAAAATATCAACTGAAGCCGTTATTCTTGCAGATACAGACGTAGATTGTATTATAATACCTAACGCATTTACGCCTAACACTGACGGCATAAATGATACCTGGATAATTGAAAATATAGAAATGTTCCCATGGGCACTGATTCAAGTGTTTAACAGATGGGGGCAACTAGTGTTTGAGGGTTACGGTGCAGGAAATCCTTGGGATGGAGAATGGAATGGGAATATTGTACCAACAGGTTCTTATATCTACAGTGTTAATTTGTTCAATGGAACCAAATATTGCGGTATAGTAACCGTAGTACAATAATAGAGTGAAAAGGACCCTATCATGTTAAGATTAAAACCTAAAAAGTAACTGAAAGATTTACTTTTTAGGTTTTATTAAATTAATCATTAACAAAAGTAATACTAAAACTGAAAGTAAATAAAGGCTACCATATCAGAACAAATTGATTGGTAAACAACAAAGATAACCATAGCCGATATAATTGCCTGAGACCAATGTGGCAAATTAATAAATTTGTCTCGCCATTTATCCTTAAAATTATAACTCAGCCAATGGGTTATAAATCCAAATAACATCATCAACCAAACCTTATAATAACCCGATATTATATGCGGGATAAGTTCAAGCGAAAAGGAAGTTCTAATTTTATTAAGCATCGTAATTGCTGTTTCATAATCTCTAGCTCTAAAGAAGACCCTTGTAAAAGTGATAAAACCAAATGTTAGCATTATTTTCCATACTGTTGCTATGATATTATCATATTTCTCCCATGGACTAATTTTTCTCCAATATTTGTAAGTAACTACTCCCAATCCATTTAAGCCACCCCAAATCAAAAAATTCCAACTTGAACCATGCCACAATCCACCAAATAGCATTGTTATCATAACATTAATATTTCTAACAACCCCTTTTTTTGCTGCTGGAGAGATTTTCATCAAAATTAAAATAAATACTACTGCTACAAAAATGCCTATGCTAACCCAAAAATTTGATGCTAACAACATAACAACAATCAAAATTAACGCAAAATTTATATAAGTTCCTTTTGTTGCATTACGATTACCTCCTAAAGGAATGTACAAATAATCCTTAAGCCACGATGAAAGTGAAATATGCC
>CAZUQY010000028.1:0-16212 GCA_964622935.1 uncultured Bacteroidales bacterium
TTCAAGAGCATTACAGGCTGCACCTTTCATTATTAGACCTACTGCTGTTGAGTATTGGGGTTTATTTATTATTTCTGCATAATCACCTTCGATATATTCTGTTGGATATGCAATGCGGATATCATTTCCTGTAATGTATGAAGCTAGTTGTTTTAGGTTCTTCAATAATGAACCACCACCAGTAATTACAATGCCGCCTGCAAGTTTGTCCTTTATTCCTGCGGATTCAATTTGGAACATAACAGCATGAAGGATTTCTTCCATTCTTGCTTGAATAATACTGACTAAATCACGAAGAGAGAATTCCTTTTCTTCACGTCCTTTAAGCCCCTCAAGTGCAATGATAGTTTCTTCTTGACTTTTTTCTTCAATTGCTGAACCATATTGAATCTTTAGTTGCTCAGCTTGTTTCTCCATTATTGCCAAATGGTTTTTAATATCGTTTGTTATAGTGTTGCCACCAATAGGAATTACTGCAGTATGAATAACTTTATCATCTTTATAAATTGCCAAGTCTGTTGTTCCACCACCAATGTCAATCATTGCCACACCTGATTTTTTCTCATGAGATGTAAGTACTGCTTCTGCTGAAGCCAATGGTTCTAAAATCAGTGATTTGACTCTTAGTCCTGATATTGTTGCACATTTTTTAATATTATTGACCATCGACATTTGACCCATAATAATATGGAAATTACCCTGTAAAATATTACCGGCCATATCTATAGGGTTTTCTATTCCGGTTTCTTTATCAACAATGTATGATTGTGGAATAATATCTAGTATATCTTCGCCCGGATCAGCAACAGTCTGTTGCATTAGTTCACTTAATTGCTTTACATGTTCTCGTTTTATCATTGAATCAGGCGAATCAATTTTTATACTGCATCGGTTGCGCTGTGTTTTGACATGCTGTCCTGCTATACCAACATAAACCTCATTAAGCCTTAATCCAGAATCTGTAAGGATTTTACTTAGCGCAGTCCTTATTGAATTAACTGTTTCGTCAATGTTTAAAACTACTCCACGTCTGATGCCTTTTGAAGATGTAGTCCCAAAACCGATAACTTCGAAACGATTGGCTTCGGTTTTTCTTCCTGCTATTGCTACAATTTTAGTTGTTCCAATGTCGATAGCTGCAATAATTTCCGATTTGTTTTCCATTTGTTTATCTTTTTTTACAAATTACCTGATTTGAATACTTTAAATTTATGCTGGAATAAATATTCCAGTCGGTTAGGGCAAAGCCTTTCTTATATAATGCTTCGAGTTTTCCCATTTTGAATTGATAATTGTTTAAATCACCTAATATAATTATATGGTTACCAACTCTTGGAATAAGCTCTATATCTTTATTTTCGTTGATGTAGATTTGTTCAATTTGGTTTTTCCATAATTCATTATTATTAAGATATATAACATAATTATATAATTCTTTTAATGAAAAAGGATATGTATTATCATTTGCATTTATATCTGCACTTGTGTTCGTAGATGAAATAAATGAATTTGAAATGAACCCATTCGCTACGATAACATTTGCAGAATATTCATCACTAATAGGCATAAGTTCGCATGCTTCATCAATGTAGTATATTTCATTGTTATCTGTTATAATTCTCATTACCGGATTCCTCTGTTCAATTGTAATACAAACATCTCCATTAAAGTTGCTGTACACTTCAGTATTTTTAATATATGGATTTTCTTCTAGCACCTTTTCAATTTCATCAAAGTTAATCTTATCTAAAATACAAGAATCTATGTTTATGCCATTTGTAATCAACAATTTATCAACAGATTCTATACTAACAAATTGATGCGGTTTGTCTATCAAAATTTGCTTATTCAAGCAAGGCATGTCATGCGATTTTCGACTAGCAAAACCAAGCATCACTATTAGGTAAGCAAATAGTAAACTCCATTTCAATATTTTTAATATCGTTTTTTTCACTTTGAAAATTCTTCTCTAATTGGTTTTATAAATTGGTCGATATCGCCAGCACCCATTGTTACAAGGATTTCTGGACATATCTTTTTTATTTCATTAATTAAATTTTTTTTCTGACTTAAAATTTTATTTGGTGCTAAACTTAAGTTTAGTATTAATTCCGAATTAATGCCTTCAACAGGTTTTTCTCTTGCCGGATAAATGGGCAGTAATATCAAATTCTCGCAAACTGAAAGGCTTTTTGCAAATTCTTTGTAAAAGTCTTTTGTTCTTGAATAAAGATGAGGTTGAAAAACTGCTGTGATTTTTTTATTAGGGTACATTGTTCTTATTGCATTCAGAAACGCGCTTATTTCACTTGGATGGTGGGCATAATCATCAATAAATACAAAATTGGGTTTGCTTATTTGAATATCAAATCTGCGTATTACACCTTTGAAAGATTCTAAAGAATCTTTAATGATATTTTCATTTATTTGGTTAGACAAGGCTGCCGAAGTAGCAGCAAGAGCATTCTCGAGATTGTGATTACCTCCGATAGAATATTTTATGTCTTTGATAATTCCATTTGGATGATTTATGTCAAAATAGCATAATCCGTCTTTATATATGATATTTGATAAATTATAATCGCAATCTGAATCATTAAGCCCATAAGTTTTTATTTTTACATGAGGGATTATTGTTTCAAATTGTTTCTTGTCAATGCTTTTGTGTAGGATTAAAGTACCTTCTTTTTTGATTTTGGCTGCAAATTCACAGAAAGCATGTTGAAGTGTTTCAAAATTATTATAAATGTCTAAGTGGTCAGGTTCGATACTCGTTATTATGGCTGTGGATGGTTTAAGTTGTAAAAAGGATCTATCAAATTCATCTGCTTCAACAACAGTAAAGTCGCTTTCTGTATTTATAAGTATGTTAGAATCAAAATTCTTGGATATGCCTCCAAGAAATGCACTACATGATTGTGGGCTATTGCTCATTATCCATGCAGTAATCGTTGAAACAGATGTTTTTCCGTGAGTTCCTGCAACTGCAATTCCTGCTTTGTCGTTACTTATCAATCCGAGTATTTCGGAGCGTTTGGATATTTTAAATTCGTTTGATTTGAAATAGAATAATTCTTCGCTATCTTGGGGAATAGCTGGTGTAAGAACTATTAAGCTTGTGCTTACATCCTTATAATCAATTGGAATATTTGATGATTTATCAGAATAATGAATATTAATTCCAAGTTTTTCTAATCTTATGCAATTGTCGCTTCTAATTTTATCATAACCGGCAACATTATGTCCGCTCAGCTTGAAATACTGCGCTAGCGCACTCATGCCGATTCCACCAATTCCTAGGAAATATATGTTGTTATAATTATTCACCATAAGCTAATTTATATACCTCGTCAGCTATGATATCAGCTGAATTATATAGTGCCATTTGGCTGATGTTTTTACTTAAAGATGTCATTTGCTCTTTATTTTTTAATAATTCCATCGCAGTGTTTGTTAATTCTTGAATTGCATTGGAATCACGTATTAGTAAAGCGGCATTTTTTGTGCTCAGTGCAAGAGCGTTCTTTGTTTGATGATCCTCTGCAACATTTGGTGACGGAATAAATATTGCCGGTTTTCCAACGATACATAATTCTGATATTGTACTAGCTCCAGCTCTTGAGATAATAATGTTTGCTGAAGCATAAGCATAGTCCATTTTATAAATAAAATCGTTTACAAAAATATTTTCTGAATTGATTTTACTTACTAATTCTTTTGCTGTATCAATGTAAGTTTTACCAGTTTGCCATATTATTTGAATATCATGTTTAATGAATTCTTGCAATCCTGCT
Source organism: uncultured Bacteroidales bacterium (assembly GCA_964622935.1). Taxonomy (GTDB): domain Bacteria; phylum Bacteroidota; class Bacteroidia; order Bacteroidales; family ML635J-15; genus Bact-19. The sequence goes on from CAZUQY010000028.1 coordinate 3,795, forward strand.
GCAATACTGTGGTTTATTGTTCTGGCACCAAGACTGCCACCAACAATGAGAATTGTGGGTTTGTCAGGATTCAGTCCAAAATGTTTAAATGCTTCACTGCGTTTCTCGCTAAGTCCTGTTATGTCTTGTCTGACAGGGTTTCCTGTTTTAAGAACTTTTTCTGCAGGAAAGAATTTATCCATATTGTCGTAGGCTACGCAAATTTTAGCAGCCTTTTTTGCCATAATTTTATTGGTGATTCCAGGGTAAGAATTTTGTTCTTGTATTAAACAAGGAATTTTGTGCTTTGCTGCCATTCTCATCGCAGGACCGCTTGCGTATCCACCAACTCCTACAACTACATCTGGATTAAAATCCTTAATGATTTTTTTAGCTTTACGGAGACTTCTTAGCAGTTTTGTAATAAATGTTATGTTTCTAAAAGATATTTTCCGTTGCATTCCAATTACAGGTAATCCAATTATCTTGTATCCTGCTTTTGGAACTTTTTCCATTTCCATTTTACCTTCAGCACCAATAAAGAGTATATCGATATCAGGATATTTCTTTATCAGGGCATTGGCAATTGATACGGCTGGGAATATATGTCCACCTGTACCACCTCCGCTTATTATTACCTTAAAGTTTTTATTCATTTTCTTCTGTGCTTATAGGTTCTGTTGTATTTTCTTCGGGTTCCTGTACGCTTCTACTTACACTCAGTATAACACCAAATGCTATTCCTGTGAAGAGAATAGATGTCCCACCGTAACTCACAAATGGTAATGGCTGACCGGTGACAGGAAAGATATTTGTTGTAACAGCCATGTTTGATAAAGCCTGTAATACAATTAGTGTTGAAAGGCCTGCCGTTATGTATGCTCCAAATTTTCGTTTTACTTTTTTTACTATTTTCTTGGCTCTAAGAAAAAGATACATGTACAATGCGATTAATGGTATAGCTCCAAATATTAGCCCAAATTCTTCTACAATAACAGCAAAAATGTAGTCGGAGTAGGGGTGTGGCAGAATGTTTCTTTGGCTTGATTTTCCTGGTCCCTTTCCGAATAATCCTCCGGTTGCCACTGCGATTTTAGAGTGCCTTTCTTGAATATTCTCTTCACCACCTGGGGTTGTATAGCTTTCAAGTCGATTATTCCAGGTTTTGAATCTACCAAAATCCTGATTTGTTTTTATTAGCAATAACATAATAATCATAAACCCAACTGTTATTGCACTCATGATTGCTATAAATTTAATATTCATTCGACTATATACAACTAATATCATTGAGATACCAAATAGAAGAACAGCTGTAGATAGATCCTCGAGAAAGATAAGGCCGCAAGTTATTACTATTGGTGCAAAGACTTCTTTAAGTGAGCCTTTAAGTGTGTTGATGCTAGATTCTTTTAGCGCAAGAGTACGCGATAAGTACATTATCAAAGTGATTTTTGCAAAATCTGATGTTTGGAATGTTATACCTCCAGGTAACATAATCCATCTACGGGCATCATTGACATTCAAACCCCAGAGTAAAGTAAAGACTAAAAGGGCTAATGAAAAGTACCAAAGATATACTGACATTTTGCTAAAATACTTGTATGGAATATTATGGATTATAATTATCGCACCAACAGCTAGTAAAAGGTAAAATATCTGTTTTAGGAGAAAGAAGGTTGTACTTCCTGTTGATGATCTGAATGCCAGTTGTGCTGAAGCACTATATACCGACATTACCGAAAATAAAAACAGAAAGAGGATAATAATCCAGATACCTCTATCGCCTCGAAAGATATTTTTAAAAACAAAGTTCATTATAGTGATCTTACTGCATGTTTAAATTGAGTTCCTCTGTCCTCATAATTGTCAAAAAGGTCAAAACTAGCACATGCTGGAGATAATATTACAGTATCATCTTTATCACCCAGATAATATGCAGTTTTCACTGCTTCCAACATTGATTTTGTGTCAACTATTCTTGGTACAATGTCACCAAATGCTTTATGTAGTTGAGTGTTGTCAGTACCTAGACATATAATGGCTTTGACTTTTGATTTGACGAGGTCAGTAAGAATACTGTAGTCATTTCCTTTATCAACACCACCCGCTATCCAGATTATTTTAGATTCAACAGATTCAAGTGCATACCATGCTGAATTAACATTTGTTGCTTTTGAATCGTTGATAAATTTAATGCCGTGAACACTTATTACGGGTTCCAATCTGTGCTCAACATTACGAAAATCCATAAGGCTTTCGCGAATAATATCTTTTCTAATGTTAAGACATTGAGCTATAATCCCTGCTGCCATTGAATTGTAAACGTTGTGTTTTCCTCTAATCGCTAGTTCTTCTGTTTGCATGGTCATTTGTTGTTTATTGTTAGACATATAATTAATTTCACTTTTTTCTTCGTTTAAGAATGCTCCATTTTCAATTTGACTTTTTGTTTGAGTAAATTCAAATTGAGTCGGAAAGATTTCTCTTTTTTTGATTTCGTTTATTATAGTCTCATCATCAGAGCAGTAGATGAAACTCTCTTTATTGGTTGTGTTTTGAAGTATGCGGAATTTTGAATCTACGTAATTCTGAAATTTGTAATCGTATCTGTCAAGATGGTCGGGTGTAATGTTCATCAATACAGAAAGCTCACTTTTAAACTCATACATATTGTCGAGTTGAAAACTGCTTATTTCAATTACGTAATATTCGAAATTTTCAGTTGCGACTTGATATGCAAGGCTTTTTCCAACGTTTCCAGCTAAGCCAACATTTAGTCCTGCTTTCTGAAGGATGTGGTAAGTAAGCATGGTAGTAGTAGTTTTTCCATTACTACCTGTGATACAAATTTTTACTGCATCTGTATATCTTGATGCAAATTCTATTTCAGAAATAATAGGCGTATTCTGTGCGAGTAATTTTTGAACTATGGGAACCGTATCTGGGATTCCTGGGCTTTTAATTACCTCGTCAGCATTGAGTATTAAATCTTCTGTGTGATTGTTTTCTTCGTAAAGGACATTGTAGTCTTTAAGAATTTGTTTGTATTTATCGTCGATTGAAGATTTGTCTGATACAAATACATCGAAATTGTTTACAGCTGCTAAAACAGCTGCTCCTGTGCCACTTTCTCCTGAACCTAATATGACGATTCTTTTTTCCACAATTATCTGAGTTTTAATGTTATCATTGTTATTACTGCCAGCATCATTCCCACGATCCAAAATCTTGCAACGATTTTTGACTCGGGATATCCTCGTTTTTGATAATGATGATGTAATGGTGACATCAGGAATATTCTTTTACCTGCACCGTGCTTTCTTTTGGTGTATTTAAACCAACCAACCTGCATTATTACGGAAAGGCTTTCCATAAAGAAAACACCGCATAGGATAGGTAGTAGGAGTTCTTTTTTTATGATTATTGCAAACACAGCTATAATTCCACCAATTGCCAAACTTCCAGTATCTCCCATAAAAACTTGTGCTGGATAAGAATTATACCATAGAAAACCAATCATTGCTCCAATGAATGCTGCCATATAAATTACCAACTCACCTGTATGTGGAATGTACATGATCTTTAGGTAGTCAGCTGCGATTAGGTTCCCCGAGAGATAAGCTAAAATCCCTAGTGTAACGCCGATTATAGCTGAAGACCCTGCTGCTAGGCCATCAAGTCCATCGGTGAGATTGGCTCCATTTGAAACGGATGTAATGATTACAACGGTGACAATGACAAAAATAATCCAAGCAAATTTGTATTTTATGTCGTCATTTAAAAAATTGACAAAATCTACGTAATTGAATTCATTGTCTTTTACAAACGGGATAGTTGTTCTGGTCGTTTTAACATCATGATACATTATATCGCCTTCTTCGCAATTGCTGTATGTAATATCTTCACCAATAACCTGTTGGTCTGCACTAGTAGGTTCTGCACATTGCACCCGGATTACAACATCTTGGTTATAATAAAGGGTTATACCAACTATAAGTCCAAGAACAACCTGACCAATTATTTTATATTTTCCTGGCAGGCCTTCTTTGTTCTTTTTGAAAACTTTAATGTAGTCGTCCAGGAACCCTAAAGTTCCGAGCCAGATTGTGGTAATGAGCATGATAATTACATAAATGTTGTCGAGGCGCGCCCAAAGTAAGGTCGGGATAATTATTGATAAAATAATGATTACACCTCCCATTGTTGGAGTGCCTTTTTTCTGCATCTGACCTTCAAGTCCAAGATCTCGAATTTCTTCTCCAATTTGTAATCGCTGTAGTTTTCGAATGATTTTCTTACCAAAAATCATTGAAATTATCAGCGAAGTGATTACTGCCATTGCTGCACGGAAAGTGATGAAATTGAAAACACCCGCTCCGGGGAAGTTTAAATCGTTTAAATATTCAAATAAGTAGTAAAGCATTATTCTAATTCTTTAAATGTTTCAATTATTATTTCTTTGTCATCAAAGTGATGTCTTACTCCATTGATTTCTTGATATTTCTCGTGACCTTTGCCCGCAATAAGAATTATATCTCCTGCAATAGCCATCATGCAAGCAGTGCGTATTGCTTCTGCTCTATTAGTGATGCGAAGCGTTTTTCTCTTTTGAGCTATATTAATTCCTTGTTGCATATCATCAAGGATTTTTTCTGGATCTTCTGTTCTAGGGTTATCTGATGTTAAAATTACTTTGTTGCTAAGTTCGACAGCAATAGCAGCCATTTCAGGTCTTTTAGTAGTGTCTCTATCACCACCGGCTCCGATAACTGTAATGAGATTTCCTTTACCATTAAGAATTTCGTTGATTGTGCTAAGAACATTTTTAACTGCATCTGGAGTGTGGGCGTAATCTACAATAGCACTTATACCTAAAGGGGATTTTATAGTTTCGAAACGACCCTCAACCGGTTTTAGTAAACTTATTCCGGTTAACACATCATCTTGTTTTAATCCTGAAAGTACTGCGGCGGAATAAACGGCAAGTATATTGTATGCGTTAAATCTGCCGATAAAACTTGTCCATACTTCATGATTATCAATATTCAAAAGGCTAGAATCAAAGTGACTTTCAATGATTTTTGCTTTATAATCTGAGACTGACTTTAATGAATAAGAATATTTTTTAGCATGGGAATTTTGTACTATAACTAAACCATTTTTATCGTCGTTGTTTGTGAGAGCAAATGCTGAAGCTGGTAATAAATCAAAAAACCTCTGTTTTGCTTTGATATATTCTTTAAATGTTTTATGAAAGTCTAAGTGATCATGTGTTATGTTTGTGAATATTCCACCATAGAATTCAAGTCCGTAAATTCGATTCTGAATAGTGGAGTGAGAGCTTACTTCCATAAAGCAAAATTCACAGCCTTCAACAACCATCAAATTTAAATACTTGTTTAATGTTATTGGATCCGGAGTTGTATGTGTTGAGGGTATTAGTTCGTTATTTATTAAAATATTGATTGTCGATACTAATCCAGCTTTATAACCGAGTATTTTACTAAGATTGTATAAGCTTGTTGCGATAGTCGTTTTGCCATTTGTTCCTGTTACTCCAATTAGTTTTATTTTCTCAGATGGATTATCATAAAACTCTGAAGCAGTAGTTCCTAAAGCTTCTGATGCTGAACTAACACAAATATATGATACATTATCAATAATGTCGTTTGGTATTTGTTCACATATTATGATTTTAGCTCCTTTATCAATTGCCATTTGGATAAAATCATGGCCATCAGATAAAGTTCCTTTAATTGCAAAAAACATATCTCCCTCTCCAACTTTTCTGGAATCAAATTCCAGTTTGGAAAATGTCATATCGTTGTTGATAAGGCTTTCCAGTGGGGATATTTTATTTAATATGTTTTTAAAATTCATCATTTGAGTGTTATAGTTATTTCATCTCCTTTATTTAATGGGCTATTTGGTGCAGGGGATTGGCGTACAATCTTTCCACGTCCTTTAACTAATACATTTAGCCCATATGTTTCAAGTATTACAATGGCATCTTTCAGTCCCATATTTATCACATTAGGGACTTTGGTTTTATCGCTATAATTTATTGGACTATATTTTACTTTATGTTCTGATACATCGGTTTTAACCCAATCGGTTTGTCCAAGATTATTATAGTTTGTTGCAATCTTAAGCCAGTTGTAAACTTTTTCTGTTGCTTCTTTATTCCCATTTTTTGCATATGGTATTGATTCGGCAATTGTGAAATTTGATGTGAATCGATGAAATTTTGGATTTGTCGCGTAAATTTTATCAGCTATTTCTTTAAAAACAGGACCAGCGACAATATTCCCATAAAATCCTTTTTGTCGAGGATTGTAAATTGAGACAATGCAAGAGTATTCTGGAGCATCAGCTGGGAAGTATCCGACAAAAGAAGCATGATATCCGGTTTGAATGCTGTCATGACCATAATTCATCTGAGCTGTTCCAGTTTTTCCTGCTATTTTATAATTCTCGCTTTTGAGATTCTTTGCAGTTCCATTCTCAACAACTCCTTCGAGCATTGGTTTTACAACGGCAATTGTTGTTTGAGAGCATAGCTGAGGATTAATTACTTCAGTTTCGAATTCTTTTACAATTTCGCCACGGTATGACAGAGCTTCGGCAAAAATGGGTTTAACCATAATGCCATTGTTTGCAACAGCATTATAAAGTGTTAGCATTTGTAATGGAGTGATTTGAAGTTCATAACCAATAGACATTTGTGTTAATGAAAGCCCTGACCATTCACTATCGCCGGGTTTATGAATAACAGGTATCGCTTCTCCTTTAATATCAACTCCAATAGGCTTATCTAGATTTAATTTTTGAAGTCCTTTAACAAATTGAGATTGCTTGTCTTTATAATTGTCGCGGATTACTTTAGAAATACCGACATTTGATGAAACTTCAAAGGCTCTTTTAATAGTGATTGTTCCATATCCGCCTTCATGAGAGTCTTTCATCTTTTTTCCGTAGTATGTTATTATACCATTGCCGGTTTCAACTAATTCATCTGAAGTAATATAGCCATCCTCAAAGGCAACTATAAGAGATGCTAGCTTGAATGTAGATCCAGGATCTGTTGCATTACCAACAGCGAAGTTTCTTTCTTCGTAATAAAATCCATCTGGGTGTTTTTTTAGATTTGCTATAGCTTTAACTTTACCGGTTTTTACTTCTATTAGTACCACAGTGCCATATTCAGCATTATGTTTACGTAATTGTTTTTCCAGTGCAGTCTCTGCTACATCCTGTAATCCAATATCTATTGTTGTGATAAGGTCAAAACCATCTTTTGGTTCAATATATTGGGCGTCTTCAACTGGCATCCACATATTACCCGGGATTCTTTCTTTTACCGTATAACCCTCTATGCCTCTTAGGTCTTCATCAAAGGAATCTTCCAGTCCAACTCCAATTCTACCAGGTGAAGCAACTGTACCTATTGTTCTTCGGGCAAGTTCTCCAAATGGTTTTTCTCGTTTGAATGTCTTTTGATAAACAAAGCCTCCTTTAATTCTTCCTTTACGTAAGAGCGGAAATGTTGACAGTTTCTTGAAATCTGAATATTTGATATTATAGCTAAAACGATAATATCGAGCACCGGAGTCTCGTGCATCTATCATTTCAGTTTTAAATTCCTGAGTAGATTTTGTTTGGAGTAATTGACCCAAACATAGCGCAAGAGAATCAATGTTTTCATCAAAAACTTTTTGTGTAATTGCATCACAGTTTAAATCTATTCCAGCTTCAAAATATGCAACTGAAGTAGCAAGGAGTTTACCATCGCTTGAATAGATATCGCCTCTGACGGGATCAATGCTTGTGTAAATTCTAGTTGTTTTTAAAGTTTCGTTGATGATTTCTTTGTCAAAAAAGAATTGATAGTAAATAATCTTTCCAACAATTAGAAAAGCAAATATTAACATTCCAATATATAGAATGTTTAGTTTAACTAATATGTTGGTTCTATCGCTCATTCAGTTTCGATATGAAAAGAGATTTTTTGAGGTGGTGTATTTGCTTCTTTTAAGGTTGATCCTTTTTCTTCGAGCATCTTTAAAACTTGACCACGTCGACTGCTTGTCATTAGATTTGATTGTATTTCAATTTTTTCTGATCTTAAATCTTCAATTCTCTTTTGAGTTTCTTCGGTTTCACGGAATACACTTTCTGCATTAAATCTGTTGGAGATATAAATTAGTCCAAGAATAAACACAACGATAATGAAAGGGATTTGCTTCCTTACTATATCACTGGCGACAATCGAACCGTTTACCAGCCCTCTGATTGTTGACTTGATTTTTTGTTTCGTTATTTTGGACGACTCGCTCATATTCTTTCTGCAATTCTTAGCTTAGCTGATTTTGATCGTGTGTTTGAGTTTTGTTCTGTTTCAGTTGGAGTTATTATTTGTCTGTTGATTGCTTTAAATGGTAAATCTGTTTTGCCGTAAAAATCTTTGAATAATTCTCCTCTAGTATTACCTGTCTTAATTAGGTTTTTTACTGGCCTGTCTTCTAAGGAGTGATATGAAATTGCTGAAAGTCTGCCTCCTGTTTTTAGTATGTTTGGTGTAGCATCCAGAAAATCAGTTAGTGAACCTATTTCATTGTTGACTTCGATTCGGAGAGCTTGAAATACTTGGGCCAGATATTTTATTTCTTTATTCTTTGGAGTTGCAGAGTTAATTGCATTGAGAAACTTATCAATGTCTGAAAAACTTTCTGTACTGCGAAAGCTGGTTATTAATCCAACAAGTTTACCGGGGTTCTTTATATCGCAGTAAGATCTGAATATTCTGTATAGTTCCGTATCTTCATATTCATTAAGAATGTCTGAGGCTTTCAATTCTTGTTCTGGGTTCATTCTCATATCAAGCTGGCCACCTAACCTGAAGGAAAAACCTCGCTCACTAATATCGAATTGATGTGATGAAACACCAAAATCAGCAAGAATACCATCGACTTTTTCTAGGTTGTAGTAATCAACATAATTTCTAATATATCTAAAATTACCATAGATTAGAGTGAAACGGGCATCGTCAATGCTGTTCTTATGAGCATCGGTGTCTCTATCGATTGCGAAAAGTTGTCCTTTTTTTGTGAGCCTTTTTAATATTTCCGAAGAATGACCGCCTCCACCAAAAGTGACATCGAAATAGACTCCGTCTGGTTTGATATTGAGTCCTTCGATGCTTTCATTTAGTAAAACGGGGTTATGATACATAATTAGTCTTCATTATAAAATCCAAAATCACCTCCTAAAATATCATTTGCTAAGTCCGCAAAATCTTCTTGTGAAACTTGCTTAGTGTTATATTTTTTATCTGCCCAAATTTCGATTCTGCCTTTTTGTCCTGCAAAAGTTAAATCTTTATCTGCTCCGATATAGTCAAGTAATTTGCGGGGTATTAAAAGACGATTGCTGGAGTCAAAATATAGTTCGGCTGTACCGCGATAATATTCGCGAAGAAACTCAGCATGTCTTTTGTTAAATGGATTTAGTCTTTTTTTCAGAATGCCTGTCTGATATTCCCACTCACTCATGGTATAAAGGAGAAGACAATTTTCGTAAATGTCTTTCTTTAAAACCATTGCCTGTTGTTGCTCGTCTTCAGGAATTTGACGCTTTAACTGGGCTGGGAAAATAATTCTGCCTTTGATATCTAATTTACCACTGTGCTCACCAACAAACATAATAATGAATTTTATTATTTGATGTAAAACTACAGATATTTTTCCCCACTTTAAGACATTTATCGCCACAATTCTCCACATTGTTGATAACTTTTAATGCTAAGTAATGTAAATACTTGATTGGTAGGTTGTTGGTAATGTTGGGAAATTGTTTTATTTTTGTGAGAAATTAACAATTGGTTTATGTCAGATAAGAAGATATTGCAGATTGATGTGCGGGGGATATTGAACTCGAAAAATCCAAAACTTGCACAACGAATTCCAGGTTTTATTATCAGGTATCTTGAACGAATTGTGCATCAAGACGAGATAAATTTATTTCTGCAAAGTGTACCTGAAAAAAAGGATATGGACTTTGTGAATGATATAATAAAATTTATGGAGTTGAAGGTCGAATTTGAAGGGTTTGATAAAGTGCCTGATTCTGGAAGATTTGTTTTTGCATCGAATCATCCTTTGGGTGGTCTTGAGAGTATAGTTTTAATGCAAGTTGTATCTCGAAAACATCCTGATTTTGTGTTTGTTGTGAACGATATATTAATGGCACTTGAGCCAATGAGCGGTCTTTTTGTGCCGGTAAATAAAGTTGGAAGCCAATCTCGTGAAAGTGTCGATAGAGTTAATTCCGCTTATTTGTCCGATAAACAAATTTTGTTTTTTCCTGCAGGATTGGTGTCGCGTAAAATTAAGGGTAAAATAGTTGATCTTGAATGGCAAAAAAGTTTTGTTAAAAAGGCAGTACAGACTCAAAGAGATATAATTCCTGTTTATATAGATGGACGAAATTCAAACTTCTTTTACAGATTAGCCAAACTGAGAAAGTTTTTTGGAATAAAAGTAAATATCGAAATGTTATACCTTGTTGACGAAGCTGTGAAACAACGCGGTAGAACTATAAAAATAAATTTTGGTAGTCCAATATCTTATAAAAAAATTGATAAATCTAAATCATTTTTGGAATGGGCAGAATACCTAAAGAATTTGGCTTATTCGCTAAAATCTTAGATTAACGGTCTTGATAAACGTCTGTTTTAATGCGGTTTGCTTTTTGTTGGAAACAGTTTTACCATTCAGCCATATTCTTTTCTATAAGCTTCAATTTGTTTTCTGAAATCCAGTCTATTACTTTAGGTGGTTCTTTTCCGTTATGAATAAATTCCTCAATAATTTCACAAGCATCTTCCATATCATCTATGAATAAGTATTTCGGTATTGTAAATGGATTTCCGCCAATATATACTACTGCATCTCCTTGTATATCAACAACTCCTTTCGAACGCCATAAATTATTGTTGCCACCATCAAATAAAAAGTGATATCCTAATTCTTTATGTCTGTAAAAAACTAACTCTGTGCCTGAATTATTATTTGTTAACATTGATTCACCTGAACCTCCAGCCCAATAACTGGCCTGCCCATATTTGATTAACAATTTTAAAGTTTTCAAATCAGGATTCAAAATTTGTCCTTCAGGTCCTGGACTATCAAAGATTACATTATGATACATAATTTTTTTTATTTGTTTCTAACGTTAGTATAAGAATATGTAGCCGCCTGTGTTGTGCTTTCCTGTCAAGTTACAAGAGTATTTAAGCGGGCTAAAAACGCTCAAATTACTCACGGTTACGGCTATTATTTTTATACATTCTTGTAACCAGTTTTCTTTTCAATAATAATTTTATTTGTCAAATCAGTCCGTTTTCAAAGGCTTGATTTTCACATTACGAAATCTAATTTCTCCTGTTCCATTTGCTTGTAAGCCAATATATCCATCAGTACAAGTATTGTCTTCAATGTCAGCTGTCAAAATATTATTAATCCAAACTTGTATATGATCTTTTTCTGCTTTTATTTTATAGATATTCCACTTATTATTTGTTTCGACTATTGCGAGAGGAACTGATTTCATTACTATCGCACCGGTTCTATAATCCTGATTTGGATGTAGATCCCAAATATTTAATTCATAGCAATCAATAGGGCTAATATTCTCATTTTTGCAGCGTATAAAAATTCCTGAATTGATAGTGCTATCAGGGTTAAATTCCAACTCTAAAACAAAATCATTATATGTTTGTTGAGTGATAACAAATCCAGCTCCTTTGTTGACACTGCCAATCAGTTCATTATCAGAGAAGTTCCAAGTAGCATCTCCTGTCCGTTTCCAATTTATGTTATTTTCTTGGAATAACGCTTGTGAATTTCGACACGAAATATTCAAAAATATCGCTACTATAACTAATAAATAAAATCTTGCTTTTTTCATAAAATTAATGTTTGTCATTTTAAATTGTTTTCAACGGTTTGTGTATGGTGTGTTGCGTTATTAAAAGTACGTTTTATTCAGTTATTTAAAGTTATAAATTGTAAAAAAAATGTTCTTCTTAACCATAATTACAGCTATACATTATACACGTTGTTGTACACAGTGTATTATTCCACTATCAATTTTCCAGTTATACTTGTTCTTTTATCGGTTGATAGTTGAAAGAAGTATAATCCATTAATCAAATTGTCTTTGTTAATTATTACTTGATTTGATTTAATGTTTGTTATTGTTCTTTCTATTCGACCTTGAACATCATAAAGTTTTAATGTATGATTTTCCTTTTTAGGGTTTTTAAACTCTAAAATGGAATAATCGCTCATTGGATTGGGAAATAATTTAAAACTGTTTAAATTTGGGTTAAATTTATTTTGATGTGCTAAGCTACAAAATAAGGTTCAATCTAAAA
>CAZUQY010000029.1:0-16022 GCA_964622935.1 uncultured Bacteroidales bacterium
ATTTTAGATTGAACCTTATTTTGTAGCTTAGCACATCAAAATAAATTTAACCCTGATGTATATTATAATAATAGACAAATTCTGGAGCGTATTGTATCGACACAACCGCATTTGGTGAAATGTTTATATCAACTCCCACTGTAAAATCTGCACCCACTTTAATGAAATCAATTTCACGATATCCAAGAGTTTCAGGACCAAATGGATAAATACTCAAATAATTCACCGGATACCCTGTAAATTCACGTTTATAATGATAATAATATTCTCCAGTAAAATGGTAACCTCCAATAACACCTCCTCCAATATAAAATCTATAACCTTTTTTTGGAAAAGCAGCTTCAACGCCAAATCTCATATCATAGGTATAAAGGTTATAAAAGAACTGCCTTAAGACCAATGAATCAACATGAGTAGTGTCACCATCGTTAATAACTTCATCTGTAGTCATTGTTATTATATCCAAATAATCATTATCACGATAAAAATTAATGAAATTCAAGCTAGCACGAACATTCACTTTATCGTACATATGTTTGTACTGCAAAGATATTTTTGATGCAGGCATGCGTACACTACCAAAAACACCAAATGCCGGGTAAACATTTAAGCCAATAAGATTTTTGTTTAGGGTATCGACATAAGTGCTATCATCCATGGGAAAGAAATTATCTCCCTCAGTTTCAACCTGAGCTAACACAGTAAATGATAAGCATAAAACAAATATTATTCCGAGTAACTTTTTCATAACAATCTGAGTTCTTAATTAAACAAATGTACTATATTATAAAACGTTTTCCAAAACAGAAAGTTGTATATTTAACAAAAATATTAACTTTAAATAGTTAAAATCAGCTAATACTTTGGCATAGTCATAAGACATTTGTATAAAATAAATGCACTATTTCAACAATTATTGAGCCTTCAGAAATTGGTAGAACAGGATTGCATTCTATTTATTTCAATAATTCAGATGGAAATTCGTATTTTATTAGATCTAAACTATCGGTTATAAAAAACATCTTCCAGAGGCCTGCCACTAGAGACAGGAGGAGCTGGGGTTCCGAGTATCATAGATATAGTTGGTGCAATATCAGTTAAATTAATATTATAAAATATCTTTTGTTTTTTTACTTTCCATCCATAAAATATTAATGGAACATTCGTATCGTACTTATACCCAGAATTATGGTCCGTTGAAAAAGGTACATCTTCTATCCATCCTGACTTTAGTGAAATCATAATATCGCCAGAGCGTTTCTGATTAAATGAATTTTGCATTTTCTCGCGCATACCCTGACTAAAAACTATATTCTGAAATTGATAAGAACTAATTGCATTCGAGATACCAGACGAATTTATTATAAACGAAATCACTTTATCCTGAAATTCAGCAAGCGGAATTTGAGAATCTTCAATTAGAATTTTATTCAAATAAATTTGATTGTTACTATAATCAAGAACCCAATCTCCTTCGCCATATACTGCTTTCAGATATGAATTTAACAAAGCAAGAATATAATGTTGTTTAAAGTTCCCTGCTGGCATTTTATTATCAAGCAAATATTGAGGCGTTTCTGAAACACCATGGTTTGACGTCAAATAAATCAACACATTATTTTTTCCTACTTTTTCTTCTATTACATCTATTAAATGGCCTAGATCCTGATCAAGGCGCAAGAATAAATCCTGTACTTCTATTGATTGAGGACCATACAATCTACCAATATTCTCAGGGACTGTATAATTAACAAAAAGAAAGTCTGTATCATCGTCAGCACCAAGATTTTCATTATAAATAGCTGCAACTGCCAAATCTGTAGTATGAGTATTCCCTTCAGGAATCATGTACATTAATTCATAATCAGGCAAAGTTTTTTGAATATTCTGATAAATGTAAGGAAACACTTTATAAACACCATCAATGCCAAATTCATATTCACTTGAATCCGGCAGAACTTCGTTATATTTTTCCATTGCCAGCATAGGATGCCATTCTCTTTTGAGATATTCTTCAGGCATATTTTTACTATTAAGCTGATTAACCCAATCCGGTAATTCGTTCATATAATATGTACTGCTTATCCACTTACCTGTTTTAATATCCATCCAATACGCTGCATCAGCAGAAAATCCTGCCGACAAAACTGCACCATATTGTGACAAACTAACAGAAATTACTTTTGACTTTCCACGATTAAAAAGTTTTGCCTCATCACTATAAGTAGAGGTAAAAAGATTTTTTGGTGAAAATGATCCATCTGCATATTTTTCTCCAACAGCTTTATATCTTGCATCTGTTACGCAATATTCTTTTTTACCTGTAAGTGGATTAAACCAATAATCTGATACAATTCCATGTTCCGAAGGTTCTGAACCTGTAACAATAGTTGCATAACCAGGAGCTGTCTGAGTAAGACTATAATTATAATTTGCATTTTGACAGTAAGTACCATTAATCGCAAGTTTTTTTATGCCCTTATGCCCAAAGTTATCCCAAAATCTTTCGATATAATCTTGACGCATCTGCTCGACAACTATTGCAACAACAAGTTTTGGCTTATCTGCAGGGATTATTTTTTCAACCTGAGAAACCAATGGCTTAATACTAACCAACAACACAATCATTAAAAAATAGAATCTTTTCATCACCAAAAACTTATCAATATTTGGGTAAAGGTACCAGTATGACTTAACTTTTCAAGTTAGGAAACAATGATTTTATGAAACAGTGAATGTTAATTATCCTAATGTTTCATCAAAGAGGTTACAATTGTTAATGATTTTATGAGATTGTCAATCTCCTCGAAAGTGTTATAGAATGCAAATGAAGCTCTTGCAGTTCCTGTAATCCCAAAATGTTGCATAACTGGCTCTGCACAATGAGTGCCGGTACGAATTGCAATACCCATTTGATCAAGTAATGTCCCAATATCAAAAGGGTGCATTCCATCTATCATAAATGATATAACACTCGACTTATGATTTGCAGTTCCAATGATGCGTAGTCCTTTAATCAAACTCAACTTTTTAGTAGCATATTGAAGCAGTTGTGATTCGTATTTATAAATCTTGTCAATTCCAATGTTTTGTATATAGTCAATAGCCTTAGCCAAGCCAATGGTATCAATATAATTTGGAGTACCAGCTTCAAATTTATATGGCAGTCCATTATATGTAATATCATCAAAACTAACTTTTGAAATCATTTCTCCTCCACCCTGATATGGTGGCAATTCATTCAAGATGCTTTCTTTGCCGTACAACACACCTACCCCGGTTGGTCCATAAAGTTTATGTCCTGAAAAAACATAAAAGTCGCAATCTAAAGCCTGCACATCTACTATCATATGTTGAACTGCTTGTGCGCCGTCAATCAAAACAGGAATATTTTTACTATGTGCGATTTTTATTACGTCTTCTACTGGATTAATAGTACCCAAAGCATTTGAAACATGAGCAACTGCAATTATTTTAGTTTTATTCGTAATTAGCTGATTAAGTTTATTAATTTCAAGTTCTCCTTTATCATTCATTAGCAATACAATAAGCTTTGCTCCTTTTCTTTTGCATAGCATATACCATGGAACAATATTAGAATGATGCTCCAATTCAGAAATAATTATTTCATCTCCAGCAGAAATATATTTTTCCCCAAAAGAAAAAGCAACAAGATTTATTGAATCAGTAGTACCTTTTGTAATAATTATTTCTTTCTCCGAGTTTGCATTAATAAAACTCTGTATTGTTTTACGTGCATTCTCAGTTGCATCTGTTGTGAAATTACTCAAGAAATGAACCCCACGATGAATATTAGCATTATATTTAGAATAATACTCACTAATTGTATCTATAACAATTTGAGGTTTTTGAGTCGTAGCTGCATTGTCAAAATAAACCAAGTCTTTATTGTTTACCTTTTGTTTTAGAATTGGAAAATCATTTCTTATATCCTGAATTATATTTTTCATTTAATCTTTATTCTAAAATTCGCTTGCAAGGTACAAAAAAAATGAGTTTTGCCCGAAAAGCAAAACTCATTTAGTAATAAATTTTGAATAAATTCTTACTCAACAATAATCTTATGTGTTGAAACTTCGTTTTGTGTAAATACTTTAACAAAATATACTCCAGAAGAATAATCTTCAACATTCAATTTTACAGAATCTGAATTGATATCCATTACATTGACAATTTGTCCTGCAATATTAAGAACTTCAACTCTATCTATATTTTCAGGAGCAACAATATTAAGTATGCTATTAGCAGGATTTGGATAAATTGTTGTCTCGAAAGTCTTTTCAATGTCTGAATTAACAAAAGTATATAATCCTACTTTTCTCGCTTGTTGAATATGCCCTGTTACCATATTTTGCACAAACATGACAACTTCACAATTATCCACATTCCAAGTGGGATCAATTGATACAGGAACTACAGTACTATATGTTGTCTCTGTAGAAAAATCTAAGACGGTACCATTAGCATCCGGATACATATCTCTAGCAACAAAATTCACCTCTGTTAAACCTCCCTGCCAAGTTTCAGGAATATTCGTTTCTGTAAGTGCTACCATTAAACGTGTATCATCATCAAAATATGCTAATGTTTCTTCAACATCAATATGAATATTAAACAAATAAGGGTCTGCAGAGATTGGTTCAGCCCATGTATTTAGAATATATACACTAGGTATTGCAATCTGTTCATCGTAGTAGTAGTCAAATAATGCATTCATGTCATCAACACTTTCGGCTGTACCATGCTGGGCTCCTGTTCCATTAAATATAGTAGTAGGATAATTAAACGATGTTGCTGTAGGATATTCAGAATCAGGATAGAGAGCTATATAAAAATCATCTCTAACCTCTGTTACCTCAGTAGTATAACTATCAGGACCCAATCCATCTCCATGATATTCTATAACAGCCACATCCTTACCTTCATCAACAAGAATGTCAATAGCTTGTGCAACATAAGGGCAATAAGTACAGTTTACACTAGTATATATCTCAAAAACTACTAATTCTCTTTCGTTTCCACCAGATATTACTACTTCTACACTAAGTGGTGCAGAATAACCTGAACTTGTTCCATAGAAAGCCAATAATGAATATTCATAAGTATTTGGATAAACCCCAAAATCTGTAAAGGTAAGTAAATCTGTAGTTCCAACAACTTCACCATCTCTTGCAATTGCATAGCTTTCAGGAGCTCCTTCAGTTGGAGCTTCCCAAGTAAGTACAACATCATTTTCATTTTCAAGCGTATATGCAAAGTTTAACGGAGCATAAGGAGTTTCAACTTCCTCAATAAGGAAATTATCCATATAATATTCAGGAGTTGCTGTGCCATCGTCATCCCAAGCATAAAAATCGAAAGCATCAAGTTTAACGATTCCTGTTCCATCATCAAATGTTCCTTTACTCCATTGATATGCATGTATCAACTCATCGTTGATGTACATATCCACCCAGTCACTGTTCAAATCAATAAAATGTTGAACTTTGAACCATTCTCCAGGAGTGTAATTAAAGGTTGCTGCAGCTTCACCATTACCATCAATGCTCATAACGCCATCCTGTATAAACACCTGCATACCCCATACTAAACCAGCACCCGAAGGGTTGAAATTTTGCATTATGTTGTAGTATCCAACTGTTCCTTCAGGAACCATAATGTAAAATTCGATACGATAACGACCAGTAGTTAAGTCCTCAAACTCAATGACACCATCATTAACTCCACTAACCATAATAGATTGACTGCCTTCATATGCATATGCATCGGTTACTAATGGGTCTTCCCCAGTGTCAAGAATACCATCCCAAGTGTCCCACCAGTTACCTTCTTCACTAGCAATACCATTGCCAACGGTGTAAGATTCAAAATCATCTGAATACATCACCTGAGCATTCAGATATGCTGTAGAAAATAAGATTCCTACAACTAAAAATAGTAAATTTCTTCTCATAACAATATTAATTTTAGTTTACAATTACAATATTAAGTAATTTTATAAAACAAAAATGATATATTTCAATTTTTCTTTTAATATTATTCAAAAAATATAATTATAAATACAAAATATTCTTCAATCAAATCAACAGTCTTTGTTTTGCAGTAATAACATTTTGTTTTAGAGCTTCATTTTCGGGGTCAAGTGCCAAAGCTTTTTCAAAATACTCAAGAGCTTTTTCATCGTTACCTTCCAAACCATAAGTCATTCCAAGATATCGCAAGACTTCAGAATCTGCGTTAATCTCATCTGCTTTAAATAAGTTTTCACGAGCTTTTATAAACTCCCCCTTGTTACCGTATGAAACTCCAAGTTGAAACAATAGTTCAAAGTTTGTTGGAGTAATAGCTACAGCTTTTTCGAAATAATATATTGCAGAATCAGCATTTGCAATCGAAGAAAAATAATATAGGTTTCCAATTTGAAAATAAGGATCTACCCGTTCTGGAGCATAATGCATAAATTGAAGCCAAATATCTTTTTCATAATTAGGCTCATTAACATTAAAACTTAATACTCCAAGCGTGTTATTCCAAACATCAGCGTTTAATGGATTCGATGCCAAGGTCTTAATGTAATAATCAAACATCGTTTTATAGTCTCCATAAAGCTTATAATGTATATTTCCCAAGCGAACAAGAGCTTCGCTATAATCTGGATAAATCTCTACAGCTTTCTCAAAATATGGAACAGACTGCAACAAATATTGATTTCTTAAAGCAGTATCACCAGCAATCTCAGCATCTTCCGATAATTTATATAACTCACTGGCATATGTACTATTTCCTTTTGCAGAATTTGAGCTAATTATTATATCATGTTCAAACAAACTAAGATTATTCTCCCAAACTCGGTTACGAGAAATAGTTTTAAGTGAAAACCCAAATAGGATAATAACCAAAATTGCTAAGGCAAGCTTCTGATGCTTCTGCTGATGTTTTATCTTTTGCTGAAGCTTTTCAGACAATAAGAATGCTATTACTAAGCAGAATCCCAATAAAGAAACAAACACGAACCTTTCGCTCATGAATGCCCCTATGCTAAAAAAGATATTAGACGTTATGGATAAAGTTGCCAAATAAATTATGATCGCATATGAATAAATACTTTTCTTACGTAAGCCAAGAATAGCAACAGTTCCTAAAGCAAGATATATCGCAAGACTGAAAATAACTTTCCAGTTAGTCAATTCAAGTAATCCAATATGATAAGGATAATAATCCCATGTCAATGGATGGGGAAAAACGAGTAGTTTGAGATATAATAATAGTGTGTACAAAATAGTTGCATATTTTTGACTAGGATTGGCCCCCATAAATGGGTCATTCATCAAATTAGTGGCAGTAATTTGTGTTTGGTCTCCAATTACCATTTGTCTTATAATCAGATACAATGCTGCACCAGCAATCAAAGGAATTGTACTAACCAATATTTTAGAAAGCTTCTCTTTTCTAAAGAAATAAATGCTTAACGGAATCACTGCTAGGAATGTTATACTGATTTCTTTTGACATTGAGCCCAAAAAAATAAAAACGAAAGCATTAATCAGTTCATATGCTTTCTTTTTATCAATATAGTTTATAATTGCATTTAGAGCTGATATAGAAAATAAGAATGCTAGTATTTCGTCACGGCCTTTAATATTTGCAACGATTTCGGTATGTAAAGGATGTGCTGCAAAAAGCATGGTGGCAATAAACGGAATACTTAGATACCAAATTTTTGGTTTATAATCCCTAAAAAGTTTAACAAGCACATTGTATAATATCAGAAGCGAAATGCAGTAAAGAAGAATATTAATAAAATGACTAATCCCTGGATTTCCAATAAATGGTTCTTTTGCTGACAAGTCTGTTGTCTTTTGCCCAAAGAACTCCACTTCAAGAGCAAATGTAATAAGTGAAAGGGGGCGATACCTCCCTCCTTCCAGCTCTTTGGTATCTTTCCCAAACATTCCTGCCATAGTATCATATGATAAAATATCTTTTATCCCACCAGTACCTTGCTGTACAAACTCATTTTTCCAAAAGGTCATTTTATCATCAAGCGCATATTGATGTCCTAAGGTATTTGCATAAATGATAAATGCGAAAACAAAAATAATTATTTGAGGAATATGGTTTTTGAGCTTCATCACAATAATGTTTTATGGTGTGAAGATAATTATTTTTTTGAAGAACTAAAATTGCTTAAAAAACGATCTTATTTTTTTAAATGAAGTCCCGTTTTCAGAAAACCATTATAATCTTCAAAAATTGAATACGAAATTTTGAAAAACAATTGATATTGGTTGTAAAACCAAATATTTATAGAAATCTTATCCCAGCTCTAAAACCAATACGTAATGGAGCTGTAATCATTGGCCAACGGCTATCAGAATACCTTACATCATCTATTAAAAAAGTATTGTGATTAAACTCCGAGCTTAAGTATCTAAAACCAATCCCTGAAGAGAAATTCAACTCTAGAAAGAAAATTTCTGCCGCAAACATAGTCACCCGATAAACTAAATTCAAATCATAACGATGAGCTACAGCATTAACATCATAATCGTAAAACTGTATTTCATCAAATTCCCTATTGATAACATTTGTGACTACAGTATCAAACTTATATTTACCAACTCTTGCTTCAACACAAAATTTATGCTCAGCGTAATCATCATTAAAATCATAAATGATTACCCAATACGAAAACTCATTTCCCGAGTATGTATTTGATGATTTGGCAAGATCTCCAACATGTATCCAAGCGCCAAATCTGTAATAATCAGTAAAATTATCGTATCTGCAATATCTAAAGCCCTGCTCAAAACCATTTATTTTAATATCTACCATAAGAGACCACTGATTATATCTATCTAAATTGAGGATTTTTAAAGGTGCTACGCCTAACCTAAACCCAAATTTTTCTCTGCGTTTAAGTTTTTCTTCCATCAATAAACGCTCAGCCTCAATTTTATCGAGATTTTGGTTAATCTTCATCTGTTTGTCCTCATTCTCTGAAAACTTATAACATTCCAATAAATACTTTAATTCACCTTCGCCATTCATGCTATTTTGCTTGTAATAATTATAGAGCTTTCCAGCAGCATTGTCAACGAGCAATTTACAATTTAATTTAATTTCTAGATTTGTACTCGTATCACCAACAGACTTTGTTAAAGCAATAAACTTTTTGATATCATCAGATGTTGAATTAGTTTCAATTCCTCTCGAATAATAGTTTATGCCTCTATGAAAATCTCCAAATAAAAAATATGCATCTGCAAGTCTCAGATATGATTCCTCAATTTGAATAAAATTGTCCGGATTTTTAATAATATAATTCTCACATGAGGATATTTTCTCTTTTTCAACTGAGTTTAACTCAAATTTTAAATCTTTTTCCTTTTCATAATAATAGAAATTTGCATAATACTCTACCATCAATAAACTCAGTTCTAATTTTTCATTTACATTCTCAGTAAAATTTGGAATTTCATTAAGAATGAGATAAACCCGACTTTGCTCGAATTTCAAGGAATCATCTGAAAATAAAACAGCTGGGAAATCCCTATCATAGGTATGCATAAGATTAGTTAGATATTCATCACCTGAATTATAAACTTTATCTTTTTGCCAATGCTTTAAAGAAAGCATAAATCGTAGAAAAACCTGATTATAATAAGATTGATTTAAGTCATCTACATCTCCAGGTTTATAAATCAACTGATAGTATGGTATTGATAATACATTAGGCCTAATCCGATAGCAAGTATCAAGATATGCAAAAGCAATACTGTCAGTAAAAACATTGTTTGAAACTTCAAGTTGATTAAACCACAATGCCAAAATACATGATTCAGTTATCATATAATCGGCATCAAATTTATATTTCGAATTACTTTGCTTTGCATCATTACAATGTTTTATTGCAAGATCTATGCATGTCAAAGCTTCTTTTGACTTAAACAAGATAACACTATCAGCAATATTTTGGCTTGACAAATCAAGAATCTCATCATAGATTTGTTCAGCACGATATTGATTTGACCACCAGAATTCCAGACTTTTAACAGCATCATCCTGTGAAGCTGCTGAAGCTGAATATATAAAAAGAAGAGCAAAGAGTCTTAAGATTTTCATACTAACAGATTCAAAATATGGCAATTATTAATGCAAAAACCATTCCTGATGTCTCATATTGATTAATATTTTACCTGTCGTTAATTGAATTGATAAAATTGAGTCCTAGAAATCAGATTCTACAGCAAAAGAAAATCGGTTATTTTCCGGATTCCCCTACAAATTGATCTGACTTATTTTTAAACAAAACATTAAAAGAAGTCAAACTTCCATAGCATCTTGTAATATACTGTTGGATTGAAATTTTTTCGTCCTCTTCAATATTACTTGAATTGACTTTCTGCTCGAGAACTCTAATTCTATCACGAACCATAACAATTTTCTTGAAAAATGTCGTCATTGGCATTTCATAATTTTTGAGTTCTGAATTACCCGGATGGAAAACAATCTTTCCACCTCGCCATTTGTCTGCAATTGGAACAAGCTCTTGTAAATCAGAGAATTCTCTCAAAATCTTGATTAAACTTTGTTCCAATATTTCGTAACTCATCAAATCGTCCGGTTGTTCCATCAGGTCAATCACATCAAACTTATCATAAGTCTTACCGATTTCTCTAGTCCCATGTTCTTTAAATGTAATCAAATAAGTACCCGATTTTACTTGAATTACGACTCCAAAACCATACTCTGGATGAACTAATCTAGTTCCAACACCAAATTCATTATTTTCCATAAACAAACAACTTTTCTTAACCTAAATGTAGACTAATTTCTTATTAAATGATGAAAATCGTTTTTATATGTTATTGTACGTTTATATGCGACATACACATAAGGACCATTCTGCCTATTTCTAGATCTTTTACTCTTTATTTCAACTTTATAGTAGCCATTTATTAAAACGTAAAAATTGACTACATTCTTACCTACAGCGTCAAACTCATAGTATTTATAAGTACCTCCAACGCTCAATGCCCAATCCTTATTTTGCAGATTAACATCTTCAATTATTAGCATATCACTTAATTTCAATAAGTAATTTGATATATCTTGTTCAATTTGTGGATTATTATAAATTGCCAATCGAGGTTTTATAAAATCTCTAACATCTTTCTTTAATTTTTCCAATTCAGTATTGTTATCACTAAGGGCGTCTAATTCCAAAGCACTTTTTGCGTATATGCCTTTCAAGCGGCTCAACAAATCTTCTATTTCAACACTACTTTCAAGCTTTTCAAGATAAGTAATATCTGCTTTATAGGCTGATTTGCTTATATAGTCATTTTGTGCATTGGCCACTTCAGTCATGCAAAAAAATATACTTAAAAACAAAAATATCAATCTTTTCATTAAACAGTTATTACAAAAAATCAATTACAAAATTAAGATTTACAATGATTTGACAAAGTTTTTCTTTAAATTCTTTTTAATATAGACAGTTTTTACTCAAAAAAGATGTTTATTTACAGGTATAAATCTGTTGTAAAACCCTTTTTTTATTTTAAGGAAAAGTTTATATTTGCGAAAAACAATGTTTAACTAAAATACAAAATAAAATGGCAGTAGTAAAACCATTCAAAGGACTTCGTCCTCCAAAAGAACTTGTAGAAAAAGTCTCTTGTCTTCCTTATGATGTTATGAACAGTAGTGAAGCTGCAATAATGGCAGAAGGTAATAAAGAGTCACTATTGCACGTAACAAAAGCCGAAATTGATTTGCCAGCAGGAACCGATGTGCATAGCGACATCGTATATAAAAAAGCTGTAGAGAATTTTAAAAAAATGCAGGATGATGGCTGGTTAGTAGAAGATGAAGAAGCAAAATTTTACATTTATGCTCAGACAATGGATGACAGAACACAATATGGAATTGTGGGCTGTGCATGGTATCAAGATTATTTTAACGAAATAATTAAAAAACATGAATTAACACGTCCCGACAAAGAAGAAGACAGAATGATATTAACAAAATATACAAATGCTAATATTGAGCCTGTATTCTTCTCATATAAAGCAGTTGCCGAAATTGATAATATAGTAGATAATATAGTAAAGACTCAGCCTGCTGAATACGATTTCGTTGCAGAAGATGGTTTTGGACATCATTTCTGGACTGTTAACGACGCAGCAGTAAATAAAAAGATTGAAGAACTTTTTGAAACAAAAGTTCCATTTATGTATGTTGCTGATGGTCATCACAGAACTGCTGCTGCAAGTCGTATAGGTAAAGAAAGAACTGAAAATAATCCAAATGCAACAGGAAAAGAAGAGTGCTGCTTTTTTATGACTGTTATTTTTCCTGATAATCAGCTTAAAATCATTGATTACAATCGAGTAATAAAAGACCTTAACGAACATAGCAAGGAAGAATTTATGAATCGTTTGGTTGATAAATTTGCCATTCAGGATATGGGTACAGAAATTTATACTCCTGCTTCATTGCACGAATTTAGTATGTATATCGACGGACATTGGTACAAAATGAACGCAATGCCCGGCACCTATAACGATAACGATCCTATTAACATTCTTGATGTAAATGTATTGTCCAATCATGTTTTAAATGATGTCTTAGGAATTACTGACTTAAGAACAAGCAAAAGAATTGATTTCGTTGGCGGTATTCGTGGATTAAACGAATTAAAAAAACGTGTTGATTCAGGAGAAATGGCTGTTGCATTTGCACTATATCCAGTTTCAATGGAACAACTTATTAATATTGCAGATTCTGGTAATATTATGCCTCCTAAAACAACATGGTTCGAACCAAAATTACGTTCAGGACTTGCGATTCATAAAATTGACTAAATCAATTTATAACAATATTAAGCCTGATAGCAATTGCTGTTCAGGCTTTTTTTATTTTTGTATACTGAATTAATTTCAATGAGCACAATAATTCCAATATTTACACTGATTATTATAGCTTTTTACAGCTTAATGATAATTACTTTTGCTATTGCATTCATAATTAATAAAGTATCAGAAAACATCCAGAACTCTTCAGAATTTGTTAGTGTAATCATCGCATGTCGTAACGAAGAGGCGAACATAAGCCATCTCATCGAAAGCCTTCTTCAACAAGAATACACACCTAATTTTGAGATAATCATAGTTAATGATCACAGCGAAGATAAGACCCTTGAAATTATCAGACATTATAATGACACAAGAATCAAACTATTAGAGCTCCCGGATAATATGTTGGGTAAAAAATCAGCATTAAGATTTGGTGTTTTAAATTCAAACGGTACAGTTCTACTCTTTACTGATGCTGATTGTATTGTACCAATAAACTGGATAAAAAACATGGCTGGAGCTATGCTTATCTCAAATACTGAAATGCTCTGTGGACCTGTAGCGTTCAAAGAAAATAAATCTATTTTCAACAAACTTTTTAGATTAGAATTTATGAGCTTGACCGGAAGCGGAGCTGCTGGGTTTTTTATTGGCCATCCATTTATGTGCAACGGCGCAAATTATGCTATTTATAAAAGCTGTTACTTAAGATCCATTGATAAAATCAATGATAAATATTCATCAGGAGATGATGTTTTCTTGCTTCATGAAATTTCAAAAAACAAAAGTGCCTACTTTTTAAAAAACAAAAATACAACTGTAATTACGAATGCCCCTGAAAACCTAAAAGCATTTTTTAGTCAACGTATCAGATGGGCCTCAAAAACAACAGGATATACCCATACTTTCGCCATAATAGTTGCAATTTTAACATTTATTACTTCCATAATTTTAATTGCTTTGCCCCTAGCAGCAATGTTTTATTCAGAATTATGGTTTTTGGTATTGCTAATATTTATTTCTAAAACAATATTGGATATAAGTTTTTTATTACCAGTTAGTAAATTCTATAATGAGCCTAAATTAACTTTTCTTGTACCATTGTTACAAGTGTTTTACCCATTCTACATAGTCATTACTGCAGTATTTTCTTTGTTCTATAAGCCAAATTGGAAAGGAAGGAGAATAAAACGTTAAAACGTTGGAACGTTTTATTAATTTCCCATTTCAGAAATAAATTTAATCCTCACCAAACGAATTTCTTCTTCACTATAGCCGGTATCTGAGAGTTCTTCCATTGCTTCAGAGATAGTGTCTGTTTCAGCATCCTCCTTAAAGTACAAATAAATATCCTCAACCACATCCTCATCAAGAATTGAGTCAAGATAATAAGCAATATTTATACGTGTACCTGAATAAACAATGGCTTCAATTTCGTCAAGTAATTCATACATTTCGAGACCTGTAGCATTACAAATTTCGTCAAGAGGCATTTTTCTATCAATGTTCTTAATAATAAACACCTTATTTGTTGACTTATTAACTACGGATTTCACTACAAAATCATGTGGCCGCTCAATTTCATTTTCTTCGACATGCTTAGTAACTAGCTCCAGAAATTCCTTCCCATATTTTTGTGCTTTACCATGTCCAACACCTGAAACCATTGTTAATTCATCCATTGTAACCGGATATTGAATAGCCATATCTTGAAGTGAAGGGTCACTAAAAATAACAAATGGAGGTAAGTTAAGCTTTTTTGCAATTGATTTTCGTAAATCTTTCAGCATTGAGAACAGTACTGTATCTGTAGCTGATCCTCCGCCAAAGCCAGCTTCGCTATCGGTGTCACCATCTTCGTAATTATGGTCTTTTGTGAGCATTAATGTGTATGGTTTCTCCACATATTCTCTACCTTTATCAGTGATCTTCAATAAACCATAATTCACAATCTCTTTCTCTATAAACTGATGAATCAGCATTTGTCTTATTACAGCTTTCCAGTGTCTTCCATTCTCTTCACTACCACTACCAAATTCTTCAAGTTCCTGATGTTTATAAGTAGCAGTCTCGGCTGTCTTTTTACCAATTAATATATTAACGATATGATCAGATTTGAATCTCTCCTTAACACGGATAATTGTATTAAGAACAGTTAAAACATGATCTTTGCCTTCAAACTTTGGTTTAGGATTCAGACAATTATCACAATTGCCACAATCTTCAAGCATCTCTTCACCAAAATAATTTAACAATTGCTTGACCCTACAAACACTAGATTCAGCGTAAGAGACTGTTTCAAAAAGCAATTGCTTACCAATTTCCTGCTCATTTACAGGTTTGTTTTGCATGAATTTTTCAAGTTTCTGAATATCATCATAACTATAAAAGGTGATACACTTTCCTTCTCCCCCATCACGTCCGGCCCTACCAGTTTCTTGATAATAACCTTCGAGGCTTTTTGGAATATTAAAGTGTATTACAAATCTGACATCAGGTTTATCGATACCCATACCAAAAGCAATTGTTGCAACAATTACATCAACTTCTTCGTGCAAAAACATATCCTGATTACGCGAACGTGTTGCAGTATCCATTCCAGCATGATATGGCAAAGCTTTAATATCGTTGACAACTAACATTTCGGCAAGTTCTTCAACTTTTTTTCTACTCAGGCAATAAATGATCCCGGATTTACCTGAATTATTTTTGATGTACCTAATTATCTCTTTTGATGCATTTATTTTAGGTCTAACTTCGTAGTAAAGGTTATGGCGTCTAAAAGATGCTTTAAAAACCTCTGCCTCCAACATGTCCAAATTTTTCTGAATATCATGCTGAACTTTAGGTGTTGCAGTTGCAGTTAGTGCCATCAACGGAGCTCGTCCAATTTCGTTAACAATTGGTCTGATACGTCTGTACTCTGGTCTAAAATCATGCCCCCATTCTGAAATACAATGAGCCTCATCAACAGCAAAAAACGAAATTTTAAACCTTTTTAAAAACTCAACATTATCCTCTTTTGTCAATGACTCTGGAGCCACATAAAGCAATTTTGTTTTTCCACCAAGAATATCTTCTTTTACTTGTGCAATCTCTGTTTTGTTCAACGAAGAGTTAAGAAAATGTGCCACTCCA
>CAZUQY010000030.1:0-9254 GCA_964622935.1 uncultured Bacteroidales bacterium
ATTATCGACATTACTAATATTGTTATTTTTTTCATAAAATATTATTTAATAATAATCAATTTCTCAGTCTTAACGATATCATCTGACTTAAAGATTATGTAATATATCCCTGCTTGAATATTTGACATATCAATTTCCTTATCGTTTTCTCCGCTACGAATTTCGCTACCATCAGTTGAAATAATTTTATAAGAAAACTCATCTGTTGCGCTTATCATAAATAGTCCATCATTTGGATTTGGATAGAGATTTATTTCACTCTCAACAATGTTTAATTCTACTAAAATCGGATCAACATCTATTGTCAATGAAGCTTCATCAGAACATCCAGATTGGTCATTTGTAACAGTTACATAATAAATTGTTGTTTCAACAGGAGCTACATTTGGATTTGCACTACTTCCAGAATACCCTTCTGGAGATGAACTCCAAGTATAAGAATAAGTAGGGCTACTCTCTGCAACTGCAGACGCAGACGTATTTAAATCTATAGATTCGCCTTCTGTTATTGTTGTTGTTGCTGCAGACAATGACGCATAAACTGGTCTTACATAACATTTTTCGTAACGATGCGCCTGAGGAACAGAACCACTTACAGTTTTTGACCATAAAATATCTCCTTCAGAATTTACTTCGTGAATATATGTTGCTCCAATACCGACAATACAGAGTAACATGTTACTATTTGAAAGTTGTTCTGAATTACTTTGACCATTTGAAGTATATGCTGTATTAAATCTATAAGTATATGTTGCTGGCTCAAAAGCCTGACCTACTGTAATATCATAAGAATAACCGTCTATTGGAGTGCTAATTATATCAACTGCAGCCTTTCCACCAGCTCCACCATCATTATTAATTGCAGCTAAACAACCAGGATTATCTGGATTATCAGAAGGAACCCAATGAGCATCGTGAACAACATCAAAATTTGTAGTTCCACTAGCCTCATAAGCTTCTGGATTACCCCATCTAAAAAGCAAGTCTCCACCTTTACCTGAATTGCCACCTGTATGTCCAGAAGCTTCAGTAATTGTAGTAGAGTGATCGATAATATATATCTCATTCAAATTATGTGCACTAAATGCTATTTGATCGAGCTCAGCATTATAATCAATACCGTTCATATGCAACCAATCAAGATCCATTCCTGGAGGGCGAACTGGGAAACCACCTTCTGTACCATAATTTACATTAAATAATTGTGGATTATTCACAATTGATGCAACATAATTATCCTTAGAAGAATTATAATCTTGACAAAGATGATCCCAAACATACCATTCCCAAACAACCTCACCAGTTGTAGCACCAGTAGGTTTCACCTCTATAATTTTCTCTGATAAAATAACATCAGTATATGAACAACCTGCCTGGGTTACCTCAGTTAATAATCGCTTATCGTAACAAATACATAAAACATTTCCATTTGGTAACGGACATATATCATGATGCAATACAAAATCTGTTGATGAATAAGTCCAATCCCAAGCCACTGTTCCATCCCATGTTACTTTCTGCAGTCCTCCTGATATTCCACCTCCATTTATAGAAGTTCCAATATACTGATAAGAACGAACTAGTGTATCACCTTCGATTAGATAAGCTCCATACCCTGTTTTATAACTATTAGAATGTGTCCAAGTCTTGAAAGTTATTCCAGATGTGTCAACAAGATATGTTGATGTACTTCCCGTTGTAGAATACAGTGAGTACATTTCTCATTATTGAGCAAATACCGTAAACGATAAAAATATTATGAATAAAAATAAAAATAAATTTTTCATAATATTTTTTTAATATTTAATTCACAAATAATTTTAAAAGTAAAAATAAATAACGGAACCTCAAAATAAAACTAATATCGATAAATTGGACAATCACATCTATGTTTGGTTTAATTTGACTGTTAATAATTAATCTGTATACCATTAATAATAATTAAATTCGATCGCTATCTATTGGGATAGTATTATCAATGTGCATAATAAATAATCCCCTAAGATAAAGATATAAAATTTATAATTCCTCTGAAAACTAAATCAAATTATGTGGTTGTATGAAAGCAAATATCCCATTTTTTTCTATAACTGTCTATTAAAAGTACAATTTATGCAAATTTTAACCTATTTTTTTGAAATTTCTTATTTTTTTTGATTGGATATCAAAATAATACATATCTTTGCATTATTAATTATTATTTTATATCAAATTATGAACAAAGGAACAGTAAAATTCTTTAATGAAACAAAAGGTTTTGGATTTATTAAAGACGGTGAAACCGAAAAAGAGTATTTCGTACACGCCTCAGGGTTAATCGATCAAGTCAAAGAAGACGATGAAGTAACTTTCGAACTCGCAGAAGGTCGAAAAGGTTTAAATGCAGTAAATGTTAAAAAAGCTTAATATACAATTGCATACAACAAATCGCTTAGCTCCACATTTTGTGGAGCTTTTTTTTTGCTCTTATCTATGAATATCCATTAAAGCATGTGTTTCTTGTTTTCCGCAAGTTTCTGACACTCTATCTATAGGCCTTACAAAAACAAAATCTGTTTTCAAACATGAGTGTCCCATAACTTTTGTTTTACATATTTATTTACAGAATTGTTATCCTTTTCTTTTGTCATTGCCCAAAAGAAACAAAAGACTAGGCAACCTTTAGCTCACGAGCCCCCTATAAATTGAATAGACTTTGCGAGTAAAATAATATTGTCCACCCGCTCCGTCCAAACTTAAGAACAATAAATACTTTATTTCTAAGAAATATGATTAAAGTCTTATTAAAATTGCACAATCCCATAGCTTGTCAATTTTTCACATCAAAGATATTTTACATTTTGTTCAAGTGAGTTATTATGACTATTTTTGCCAAAATTAAAATCTGAAAAGTGAATTTCAAAGATCTCAGAATATCATCTCCAATTTTATCTGCACTAGAAGACCTCGGATTTGTTTATCCAACGCAGATACAACAAAAATGTTTTCGTCGTATTACGTCCGGAGCAGATGTTGTTGGCGTTGCACAAACAGGTACAGGAAAAACTTTTGCCTATTTGATGCCAATACTCAATCAACTTGAATATTCAACTCAAAAACATCCTAGGGTAATAATTATAGTTCCCACTAGAGAACTGGTTAAACAAGTTCACGAAGAAACTGAGAAACTTTGCAAATACAAAAATGTGCGAATAAAGTCGGTTTTTGGCGGAGCTAATATTAATACACAAAAAAAATATCTATATGATGGTGGCTGCGACATAATCATTGGAACTCCAGGTCGCTTATTTGATATTGCTGTCACCGGAGTCCTAAGATTCGCCAACATTAAAAAAGTTGTTATTGACGAAGTTGATGAAATGTTAAGCTTAGGATTCAGACCTCAGCTGGAACAAATATTCGAAATGCTACCGGAAAAAAGACAACATATGATGTTTTCTGCTACTTTAAGCGAAAACGTTGCCGAATTTATCAGAAAGTATTTTCATGACCCAGAAGAAATAAATGTCGAAGATAGAAACACTCCTGTTGACCAGATAAACCAACAGTCAATACGTACTCCTAATTTTTTCAGCAAATTAAATCTACTAGAATACCTTCTTAAAACCAATGAAGAATTTACCAAAGTATTAGTTTTTGCAAATAATAAAAAAGATGCAGACCTAATCTTTGACAAGTTATCTGGTCTGTTTAAAGATCAAATTAGTGTTATACATTCAAACAAATCGCAAAATTTCAGATTTAATGCAATCAAGAATTTTAATCAAGATAAGTCAAGAGTTTTGATTGCAACGGACGTAGTCGCTCGTGGTCTTGATTTTACAGATATATCACATGTTATTAACATGAGTCCACCCGACAATCCATCTGATTATATCCATAGAATAGGAAGAACAGGAAGGGCAACTAAATCCGGGAATTCAATCTTACTGTACACTCCATTCGAAGAAAACCTTTATCATGGCGTAAAACCATTGGCAGGAAAGACACTAGAAGAATCAATAATGCCTGAAAACGTTAAAACATCGGCTATTTTAACCGAAAACGAACAGCCTGGGGCAAGACAAAAGAATTACCTTAAAGCTCCGGATATCAAAAATTCAGGAGGTGCTTTTCATGAAAAAAGTGCTAAAAGACTCAAGGAAAACTCAGGCGGGCTATGGAAAAAAGCTAAAAGAAAAAATATAAAACGGAGTGGGAAGAAGTAGAATGGTTTAACGATTCGTTAGTTCAACGGTTCATCTGTTCCTCAATTCTGAAATTCGAACGAGTTCATCACACGTTATAACCCTCCGAAGGTCTCCCCCTTCAAGCTGATGGAACCTTCGGAGGGTATGCGTAAGATGGTATTAGCAGCATTTTCTTTTAAACAATCAACAGGCGTAAACGAATCAAGCGCGACTCTGATTGCGTTTAAGTAGGGCTGGCATTACTATTACTTCGAGACTTATCCTTTTTCCCTGGCTTTAACCCTCCGAAGGTCTCCCCCCAAAGGCTGATGGAACCTTCGGAGGGTATGCGTAATCGCTAAAGGTTTCGATAAAAACTGTTTACAATAAAAGAATCAGATTTCTCATTCTCGATTACATCGGAATTCGAAATGACAAAATTAAAATTAAATTAATTAGCGGTGGCAAAACAAAAGCAGTTCCTCAGTTCCGAAATTCGAACGAGTTCATCACACTTTAACCCTCCGAAAATCAACCGTTATTCAACCGATAACCCTCCAAAGGTCTCCCACCACTGGCTGATGAACCTTCGGAGGGTATGCGGACACTTTAGGCACTCCCGACTTCGAACTTTCTAATCCGTTAAATCTCAAAGATGAACCTTCGGAGGGTATGCGTAAGATAGTATTAGCAGCGTTTTCTTTTAAACAATCAACAGGCGTAAACGAATCAAGCGCGACTCTGATTGCGTTTAAGTAGGGCTGGCATTACTGTTACTTCGAGACATTTTTTATCCTTTTTCCCCTGGCTTTAACCCTCCGAAGGTCAATCGTTATTCACCCGAATACCCTCCAAAGGTCTCCCCCCACAGGCTAATGAACCTTCGGAGGGTATGCGGACACTTTAGGCACTCCCAACTTCGAACTTGCTAATCCGTTAAATCTCTGATAATATCGGCTAGGCTGCGTATTTCTTTGATGTGTTCAATCGATTTGCTGGCACACCAGACTGTTTTATACGTTGCTTTAAAAGCAGCTTCAGCTAATTTTGATTGCCCGTTTCGGGTAATAATCGATTTTGCAATTTTCTTTAAAAAGGTGTTTTTAACAACCAGATATTCCAAGAAATTTGGTTTAGTTCCGATTTTCTTAACATAATCAGTATTAATTACTGTTGTTGGAGCTCCAGAAAGCTTTTTGGTTAAGACAATGTCATTTGCATCGTACTCAATTAGTGCATTTTTATACTCATCAGAAACTGCACATTCTTTTGAGGCAATAAAAATAGTTCCAATTGATGCTCCTGCAGCACCTGATTCAAGAATCTCTCTAAGATCCTTACCATTTGCAACTCCTCCAGCATTGATAACCGGAATATTACACTCAGCAACCAGTTTTTTTAAGAGCTCTTCTTTAGGATAAATCCCCGAATGTCCACCAGCAGAACTATTCACTGCTATCAATGCATCAGCACCGAGCTGTTCAACTTTTTTTGCAAATTTCAATTCTGTAACATCACAAAAAACTTTTACTCCAAGTTTATGTGCTCGTTCAATAATTTTTACGGGATTCCCTAATGATGTTATAATGAATGCAGGAGGGTCTGCCAAAGTTGCATCCAGCTGCTTTTCAAGTTTTGTATTTGATCTATTTGCAATGATATTAATTCCAAAAGGTAAGTCTGTTTCAGATTTAATTTTTGAAATTGCTTTAGATAAATCATCTGGATTTCTGTAATTCATAGCAGGAATCGCAGCAGTTATTCCATTATCTAAAGCTACAATAAGCATCTCCGGATTTGTAACCAGAAACATCGGAGCAAGAATAATGGGATATTTAATATTTAGTAACTTATCCAGTGTTTGCATTTAATAAATTGTAGTTGAAAAATCAGTTTGATTTTAAATTTTCGGGTTTCTCAAATATTTTATTCTTTGATATCCCAATCTTATTAAAAAAATATGAAAATGAGGTTCCAATAACACCAAGTCCGTATTTTACGCTACGCTTGAAATTTATTGATGATGCTTCGTCAAAATACTTTGTAGGACATGTAATTTCTGCTATTTCATAACCTGCATAAAAAATTTGTGCCAGCATTTGATTATCAAAAACAAAATCGTCAGAGTTTTTATTAAAACATATATTTTCAAGTACGTCTTTTGAAAAAGCCCTGTACCCTGTATGATATTCCGAAAGTTTTTGCCTCATCAAAACATTTTGAGTAAACGTGAGTAAGCGATTAAATACATATTTATAAAAAGGCATCCCTCCTCTCAAAGCCCCCCTACCAAGAATTCTCGATCCCAAGACAACATGATAGACATCATTTGCTATTAAATAAGACATTGAATGAATTAGCTTTGGAGTGTACTGATAATCAGGGTGTAACATAATCACTATGTCTGCTCCAAGCTTAAGTGCGTTATTATAACATGTCTTTTGATTACCACCATACCCCTTATTTACATCATGGACAAAAATATTTTTAATCCCTAAGTCCTTAGCTTTGCCCACAGTATTATCCGTACTGTTATCATCAACCAAAATCACATCGTCAACAATTTCGAAAGGTATTTCATTATAGGTTTGTGCAAGTGTTGATTCTGCATTGTAAGCCGGTAAAACTATTATAATTTTTCTTCCGTTAATCATTGTGCCGCTTGTTTTTGTTTTAATTCTTCAGATTTTGACAAGTAGATATCTGCATTTATCTTATCGCCCATTTGTTGATACGTCACTCCTGCATTAAAATATGTCTGAGCATCGTTTGGATCCAACTCAATGGCTTTATTAAAAGACTTTAGAGCTTGTTCAAAATAGCCTTTCATGCCATATGCAACACCGATATCCTTGTAAAAACCTGAGCTTTTGTCAAACGACATCGTATTTGCCTTTTCAAAATAAACTAATGCAGAATCAAGATTATTCAAATACTTTCCATAAAGCACTCCTGAGAGATAATATGCTTCCCCAAAATCAGACTTGACAGTAATTAGATTGGCACACGATTTCAGAATATCTTCGGGTTTAGATGCTGTATTATTAGTACTCAATAAATTAAATGAATTCTGTAATACAATTTTGGAGTTTCCATATGAAATATTATGATAAGGTCTAATCTTTAAAACCCGAGTATAGTATTCAAGTGATTTAGCAATATCAAAATTATATTCATAATGCGCATTACCTAACAAATTAAGAGCATCAACATAATCGGGATAAATTTCAATAGATCTTTCCAAATATCCAATTGCCTCAAGACACATCTGATCGTGAACAACAGGATTGTTTTTATTTTCGGGCTTTTGAGCTTCTTCGATTAGCTTGCCTCCAGCCGAACAGTTGCTTTTAGCTGAATTAGTGCTTGTTTGAACATCTGTTGTAAATAACATTAAATCATTTTCCCAAGCATTATTTCTGCTAATTGTTTTAACAGAATACAATCCCAAAATAACTATCATTACAAATCCCATAAAATACTGAGCTGTTGAGCTGTCTTTAATGAGTTTTGGAATATATTTAAAAATCAGCCACCCGAGTATCAAACAAAACCCAATTGAACTAATGAATACAAATCGCTCGTTCATAAATGTCCCAACAGGAAAAAATAGATTAGAAACTACCGAAAGCGGCAAAAGATAAAACCAAATAGAATAAGAAAACATATCCTTCTTTTTGATCATGCCATAAACGGCAAAAATCCCGATTGCCAAATAAAACAATAATGGCAAAAATGCACCCGGATTACTCCAGCCAATAATTTCTATCTGATTTGGATAGTAATCATAAGTTAATGGGTGCGGAAAAACTAAAAGTCTAATATACATCCAAAGTGTAAAGAAGATTGTCGCTATCTTTTCGGCACCCGTTGCATGTATAAATGGGTTATTCATTATTTCCTGAGCAATCTCTTTTTCACCACCTCCAAAACCAAGAATTTTTCCTCTAATAAGGAGGAAAATTCCAGCAGCTAATAATAAAGGGATATTTGCTTTTAAGTTTTCGGAAAGTTTATTTTTTGTAAAATAATAAACAGTGATTGGAATGATTGCTAAAAATGTAATTGCATTTTCCTTTGATAATAATCCCAAGAATAACGAAATTGAAGATAAAACAAGAAAGTAGAATTTCTTTTTATCAAGATATTTAAGTGTGAACCATAAAGCAGACAATGATCCTAATAATGTCATTATTTCATCCCGTCCTTTGATATTTGCCACAGCTTCGGTATGGATTGGATGCGCAAGAAATAAAACTGCTGCAATAAAAGGAAAAGAAAAATACCATTTTGTATTTTCTCCAATTGGGAATAAACGGAAAAGTATAATATAAAGTAAAAATGCCGTAAAAAGATAAAGCAAAATATTAATAAAATGACTTACACCAGGGTTACCTTTATAAATAATATTTCCATTTGCATCCTTAATATTTTTTCCAAAAAACTCAACTTCCAGAGCAAAGCTTGCAAGTGATAATGGACGATATCTACCCCCTGCAACAAGCTTTTTCTCTTCCTGAATCTGTTCAGCCGTTTTACCCTGATAACTCGATAACCAAAAACCTACAAAAGTATCATATTTGAAAATATCAGGAATCCCATCTGTTCCTTTCTGAGTAAACTGATTACTGGTAACAACAATTGCATCATCAAGAGCATAATCATTCCCTAAAGTATTTCCATATAAAATAAACGCGAAAACAGTTAGTACAATAAGTACAAACCATGTTGTTTTGTGAAATCCTTTTCTCCCTATGCTAGTTTTACTTGACTTTGCAGTTTCCGTTTGAGATTTCGGGATTGATGGATTTTTATTTAGTTTATGTTTTGACATTTTTATGATAATTTTCTCAAAAATACAAAAAATTGACATTTTTACCATTATTTGTGTAAATGATTGCATCATAATTACTAAAGGGCTTATCACTAAAAACCCTCCGAAGGTCTCCCCCTACAAAATTTATTTGTTCATCTGTTCAACGGTTCATCAGTTAGTCGGTTTACACTCCAACCCTCCGAAGGTCTCCCCGCATAGGCTGTATCTGTTTAACAAGTTACACACGTTAACCCTCCGAAGGTCTCCCC
>CAZUQY010000030.1:9354-15959 GCA_964622935.1 uncultured Bacteroidales bacterium
CATAGGCTGTATCAGTTTAACAGGTTACACACGTTAACCCTCCGAAGGTCTCCCCGCATAGACTGATAAACCTTCGGAGGGTATTAGCAGAAAGGCTGACGAAACCGTTCATCAGTATATCAGTTTAACAGGTTACACACTCCAACCCTCCGAAGGTCTCCCCACATAGGCTGTATCAGTTTAACAGGTTACACACGTTAACCCTCCGAAGGTCTCCCCACATAGGCTGATGAACCTTCGGAGGGTATATGAACCTTCGGAGAGTATTAGCAGCATTTTCTTTTAAACGATTTTTCTACTTGACAAAATCATCACAACCTAAACATTTTTTTATTATATTTGTAACCGACCGTATTATTTGTTTGCGGACTATTAAGCAAAATATCGAATCAAAATAACTTACTATGAAATCACAACTTAGAATTATTGGAATCTTTCTACTCGTACTATGTACATTTTCAGCTTATTCTCAGAACTGGGACGAAATTATTAAAACTGCAGCTTCAGATAGAAACACACTGGATTTTTACGGCAGATCAGTTGCAATTGACGGTGATTTTGCCATTGTTGGTGCCTGGGGTGAGGATCATGATGCTGTAGGTGGAAGCACAATGCTTCAATCAGGTTCTGCATACATACTGCAGAATATTAGTGGAACTTGGACAGAAGTTCAAAAACTAGTAGCATCGGATCGTGCTTCTAGTGACAATTTTGGATACGCTGTTGATATTAATGGAAATTGGGCAGTTGTTGGAGCATGGAAAGAAGATGATGATGAAGTTGGAGGAGCTACAATGGCAGATGCGGGTTCTGCGTACATTTTTTATAATAATGGCAGCACATGGATCCAAACAAAAAAAATTGTTGCTTCAGATCGTTATGATGGAGATTTTTTTGGTCAATCAGTTGCTATAAACGGAGATTACATTGTTGTAGGAGCAGTTAATGAAGATGAAGATGTATCGGGTGCCAATACAATGAATAATTCAGGTTCGGCATATGTTTTCTATAACACAGCAGGAGTATGGTCAGAAACACAAAAAATAGTTTCTTCAGATAGATCAGCTGCCGATTATTTTGGTTTTGATGTTGATATAAGTGGCACTTATATAATTGTCGGGGCTTATGCCGAAGATGAAGATGAAACAGGTGGTGGGACAACTATGGCTGAAGCCGGGTCTGCTTATATTTTTGAATATAGTGGAGTTGTTTGGACAGAACTCAAAAAAATTGTTGCTAATGACAGGGCTCCAGGCGATTACTTCGGATATTCTGTTGCTATAAATGATACTTATGCTGTTGTTGGTGCCTATGATGAAGATGAAGATGAAACTGGGACAGCTAATACTTTGTCTGGAGCAGGATCTGCATACATTTTTTTAAATGCTGGACCATTACAAGTTCCCATACAAAAAATTGTTGCATCAGACAGAAATACAGATGACCGGTTCGGATACGATGTTGCAATAAACGGTAATTATATTGTTGTAGGGGCATATTTTGAAGATGATGATGTGCAGGGATTAAACGCACTAAATCAGGCAGGTTCAGCATATATCTATAATCTTGACGGAACTTGGACAGAAGAACAAAAAATAATTGCCAACGATAGAGATATCGCAGATTATTTTGGTAGTGCAGTTGCAATTTATGATAATTACATAATTGTCGGAGCACAACTCGAAGATGAAGATTCTGATGGGAACAGCAATATGCCTGAAGCCGGATCAGCATATATTTTTCAGAATTGCCGTGAAATGAATGTTTATCAAAGTACTGATATCGCTAACGAAGGGACATTTGACTTTGGTGATGTTTCTTATGGTAGCAGCAGTGCAGAACTTACATTCACTATCGAAAACACAGGTGTTGATGATCTTATCCTTGACGGTGCTCCAAAAATAGAAATCTCGGGAGCAGACGCTGCTGATTTTACAATAAATCAATCCGTCTTAACATCTCCTATCGCTCCTTTAGGATCAACAACATTTACAATAATTTTCACACCTTCATCAACAACATTACATACTGCTGAGATAAGCATTTCAAACAATGATAATGATGAAAATCCATACAATTTTACAATTACAGGAACAGGCTTAAAACTTCCACAGACAATCTCAGGTTTTGCTGCAATTCTTGCTAAGACATACGGAGATGCAGACTTTTTAGTATCTGCAACAGCAAGCTCAGGCGGAGATGTTGTTTTTACAAGTTCTGATAATAATATTGCAACATGTAGTGGAACAAACGGAACAACAATCACAATTGTTAATGCCGGAACATGCGATATATATGCAAATCAAGCCGGAGATGCAATATATTTAGCTGCCCCACAGGTTCCGCAAACACTTGTTGTTAACGCAAAGCCTATTACTGTTACCGGTGATTCAGGACAAACAAAAGAATATGGTGAAATTGATCCTACTTATACTTATACTGTAACAACCGGAAACCTTGAAATCGGTGACAATTTTACGGGCGACCTTACCCGAGTTGCAGGCGAGACTATAGGATTATATCAAATTAATATCGGAACTCTTGATGCAGGATTAAATTATAATATTACTTATGTTCCTGACGATTTTGAAATTACTGAACGCACCATTTATGTAACTGTAGATGCAGGACAATCAAAAATTTATGGCACTAGCGACCCAGGACTAACATATTCCTTCACTCCAACACTAATTGGTGGAGATAGTTTTACAGGTTCAATCAGTAGAATAGCCGGTGAAAATGCAGGATTTTATGAAATCCAACAGAGTACATTAAACTTAAGTTCGGATTACATACTCGATTACACAAGTAATGACTTTGAAGTTGTTGCTAAAACAATTATAGTCACACCAAATGCGGGTCAGTTAAAAGTTTACGGAACAACAGACCCTCCAGCCTTTACATACTCTACAAGTCCTGCACTTGAGTCTGGTGATAGTTATACAGGAGTACTTAGCAGAGGTGCCGGTGAAGATGTTGGTTTATACGCTATTACTGTAGGAACACTAGATGCAGGAAGTAATTATATTATGTCTGTTGCAGATGTAGATTTTGAAATTACAGCAAAGCCAATCACAATAGAAGCAATTACATTGCAGAATAAAATGTATGGTGATTCAGACCCAACATTCACATACAATCAATTAGGCACACTTGAATCAGGTGATTCATTCACAGGAGCATTAAGTCGAGATCCCGGTGAAGATTTAGGTTTCTATGCTATAACTCTAGGAAATTTGAGCCTTGGACTAAACTACAATTTAAGTTTTACTACTGCTAATTTTGAGGTTAAAATAAAAAGCTTAGCAATAATTGTAGATCCCGACCAAACAAAAGGATATGGAGATGCAGATCCAGTATTAACATTTACAACAACATCTGCCATTGCTCCTTGGGATACTTGGTCAGGAGCACTTGCAAGAGACCCTGGAGAAAGCACTGGCACATACGCTATCAGTCAGGGGACTTTATTGCTTAATTCAAATTATAGCATCTTCCTTATGCCTGGAGAGACTTTTGAAATCACAAAACAATCAATTATAGTAACTGCTGATGCAGGGCAATCTAAATACTATGGAGAAGCAAATCCTGCTGCATATACTTATTCATATACAGGGACTCTTTCCAGTGGTGATAACTTTAGCGGTTCATTAAATAGAACTTTTGGCGAAGCTGTTAATACATATAATATCAACCAAGGTAGTTTATGGATTAGTTCAAACTATCTTATTACTTACATTAGTGATGTATTTGAAATTCTACCGGGTGAGATTGTAATTACTGCTGATGCAGGACAAACAAAAGAATACGGTAGTTCTGATCCTGCTGGATACACATACACATACACCGGAATATTAGGCGGAGGCGATAACTTTACAGGTTCACTAACACGCGCAGCAGGTGAAAATGCAGGCAACTATGAAATCCAACAAGGAAGCTTAAGTCTAAACACTAATTACAATATCACATATAATGCAGATGATTTTGTAATTACAACAAAAGAAATTACTGTTACTGCTGATGCTGGACAATCAAAAGCATACGGAGACCTAGATCCTGCTGTATATACATATACTGTTACTGGAACTCTAGTTGGTGGTGACAACTTTACAGGAGCACTTACTCGCGTTGCAGGTGAAGCCACTGGATTATATGAAATACAACAAGGTAGCCTAGCGTTAAGCTCAAACTATAATTTGATTTATGAATCAGATAATTTTGAGATTACTGGCGTAAACATAACAGTAACTGTAGATGCGGGACAAACAAAATATTACGGAGAAACAGACCCTGCAGAATTCACATATACTTATAGCCCTGAATTATTGGGAATGGATGAATTTATAGGTTCTCTTACCCGCGTTGCAGGAGAAAATGCAGGAGCTTATGAAATTCAACAGGGAACATTAGAATTAGATCCTGTTTATAGTATTACTTTCGAAAGTGATGACTTTACAATTCTTCCAATAGATATTACTGTAACTCCAGACGCAGGACAATCAAAAGTTTATGGTGAAGCCGATCCTGCAGATTACACTTACACATACACAGGTACTTTAGAATCTGGTGATGATTTCACTGGTGTCTTATCTCGTGAACTTGGCGAAGATGCAGGTTATTACGCTATAGAACAGGGAACCCTTGATTTAGGCGTAAACTATAACATTACTTACAATAGTGAAGATTTTGAAATTACAAAAGCTGACCCAGTAATAACTTGGGATAATCCAATTGACATCTATGATGGTACAGAATTAACCGCAACACAGTTAAATGCGGTTGCTGATGTTGCAGGAAGCTTTACCTACAATCCAGACTTTGGTGTTGTATTACCAGTTGGTGATAATCAAGAACTAACATGTGAGTTCACACCAGATGATGACATTAACTACAATATTGTATCTGCAAGTGCATTTATCAATGTTCTACTAGATAGTAAAATTGAATCTTATTTCTCTGATTTAAAAGTTTATCCTAATCCAACTAGAGGTAATTTATTTATCGACTTTGATGAAACAACAAATGCAAATATCAAAATTTTAGATATTACTGGAAAAACAATTATTGAAAGGACTGCAAATAATAGCATAGAAACTATTGATATGAGTCTGCTTCCTGCAGGAGTCTATTTTGTAGAGATAGAGGACAACGGGGCTTCGGGGCTTCGAGAGCCTCAGCCACCTCAAGAAATAATAAAAAGGGTTAAGGTTATTGTACAATAATATTGCGGTGACTTCGAGACAATTCTGCTTTGCAGAATCCCTCAGTCACCTTAGTGATGCTCAAGGAATAAAGAGAATTAGAATTGTGTTGTAACAATGGCAGGTATGGAATAAACGGTTCTCGGTTTAATTGTTTATTTGCTTAACTGTTTATTTGCTTAAATGTTTAACTGTTTAGCTGTTTAATAGAGCAAACCAAATAACCAAAGTGGAATAACATTTAGTATTCCAGTTTCTATATCATCTTTCACAAGGTACGCATTCTGCTGGTCTTTGATTTGTTTTTGGGTTTTAGTCTTCCCTCCAATTTCAAAAACATATTTATTGTCAATAATAAAATCTCCTTTCTCAACTAAGGATATCTCATATAAAACACTTAACTG
Source organism: uncultured Bacteroidales bacterium (assembly GCA_964622935.1). GTDB lineage: Bacteria > Bacteroidota > Bacteroidia > Bacteroidales > ML635J-15 > Bact-19. The sequence goes on from CAZUQY010000030.1 coordinate 14,960, forward strand.
AGAAATGAAAAAGCTTTCCCTTAAATTTCCTTTATCAGGTTCTCCATCACTTAACGCAAAGCTCAAATTGGGATTATTAAGCCAGATTTTATCAGGTTTATTCAAAATGCTAATGCTTTTGGTTTGCTTATATAATATTTGGATAAGTTCTGCTTTGTTTAATAATTGCAGTGCCTCTACCAATGCATTTCTAGATAAACCAACTTTTTCGCTGAGCTTGCTAATATTCGGAGTAAACGGTACATTAACAGACAAAACATAAAGCAATCTTTTAAATTTAGCAATATTATTATATTCTAATGACTTAACTGCCGGCAAATCAATTTCGAGAATTAAATTGATGATATTTTTAAGTTGTTGATAGTATTCATCTGTATTGCCATTATAAAAAGGATATGCTCCATACTTTAAATAAGATGTAAAATACTTTATGGGTTTTATTCTTTTTGTCAAATCCAGACTAATGGTTTCATGATCTTTGATCAAGGTTTCAAGTGATATCTTAGGCAAATCAATATTTTCATAAAATATCATATATTCACGAAATGACATTTCTTTTAAGACATAAGATATTGTTCTGCGACTTAAATCGGATTCTCCCTTGTAAAGATCCAGTATTGAAGAAGAAGAAAATATTACGTGAAGGTCTGGGAAATCGTCATAAATCAGCTTTAATTCACGTGACCAACCAGGGTACTTATGCACTTCATCCAGTAAAAGCAATTTTCCACCGTGTTTTTCAAAATCTTCTGCTAAGTTGTACATAGTTGTATTTGTAAAGAAGAGATCATCCATCGATACATATAAAGACATTGTATCCTTTCTTGTAGCAGCAATTTGTAATAATAATGTGGTTTTACCTGTACCCCTACCACCAATAATACTAATTTGACTATTTTTTAAATTAATTTGATGAAACAAATACCTCTTGAATGTAAGAGGTGTGTTTTGGATTTTTTTACTGGATTTTCGTAATAATTGTTCCATAATTGATTCTAGT
>CAZUQY010000031.1:0-15952 GCA_964622935.1 uncultured Bacteroidales bacterium
AGTTTATTTTGCAAAAAATGCATATCCGTGTGTTTTTATATCTGCAAAAAATAAAGAAAACGTTGAAGAATTTAGAAATGTTCTATTTAATCTTACACGTCAGATTCATTTTGAAAGATATCCATATAATACGATTTAAAAATACTCGATAAATTTCGTATTTATTATTTAAATTGTTAATATTACAACATGTTTTGGTTTGTGTAAGGGCGATTTTAGTTACTGTATTATATTTGGCATTGATTCACAGCATTTTATAACTATTATTAAATAAAAAGCGCAAAAAATGAAAATCTTCAACTTGGGTGGTAAAGGTACTTTATTAGATCAGTTTATATCTGAAATTCGTGATCATGAGATTCAATTAGATAGAGCAAGATTTCGACATAATCTTACAAGGACAGGTGAAATTATGGCTTATGAGATAAGCAAGAATCTTCCTTTTGTTGATGAGGATATTACAACACCTCTAGGAATTGCAACTGTTCCAACATTGCAAGAACAACCTATTATCGCTACTGTACTAAGAGCGGGATTACCATTTCATCAAGGATTTATTAATTATTTTGATCATGCAGATAGTGCTTTTATTGCTGGATATCGCAAGTATGATAAAAGTGGAGGCTTTGAAATAAAAATCGACTACACTTCTTCTCCACCCGTAGAGGATAAAATTATTATTATTAATGACCCCATGCTTGCAAGTGGAGGAAGTATTGAACTTGCATATAAAGGATTGCTAAATTATGGTAAACCAAAACATGTTCATATAGCTGCAATTATTGCAAGTAAAGAAGGTATTGATTATATTGAAAGAGTTTTGCCTGAAAGTGATATAAGTATTTGGGTTGGTGCAATTGATGACGAGCTTACAGTAAAATCATATATAGTTCCTGGGCTTGGTGATGCCGGTGATCTAGCATTTGGAAACAAAATAGATATTTAAGCCAATACAAATCTTGCAGTTGTTCGGCTTCTTTGTTCGAGCATAACTTGTTTGCCTGTAATCATTTTGGTTATAGAATCTTCATTATAGTAGCGTATTGTTATCATCTCCAGACCCGTGTTGTATCTGACTTTATATTCTTTTTTTAAATCGCTAATCAATTTGTCAAAATTTCGATTATTTCCATCGAGAGACGCAGAGAAGCTAATTGCAGAATTTTGTGTTATGTTGACTTTTGCTTTATACTTTGCAAATAACCCAAACAGTTTACTGATGTTTTCTTCAACTACAAAAGAAAAGTCTTTTGGTGATACTGATATTAAGATTTGATTTGATTTGCGAATATATATCGGCATCAACTCTAGTTTATAATCAAGTTTTTTAATTACGGTTCCACTTTCTTGGGGATTGTTAAATGGTTTAACATAAAGTGGAATATTTTTGTTTTCTATTGGTTTAATTGTTTTTGGATGAATGATTTTTGCTCCATAAAATGCTAATTCAATTGCCTCCCGAAATGATAAGAAGTCAATTTTTTCTGCAAAATTACACCAGATTGGATCTGCATTCATAATTCCGGGAACGTCTTTCCAAATTGTAACACTATCAGCATCTAGTAGAAAAGCTAACGCAGAAGCTGTATAGTCCGAACCTTCCCTGCCAAGGGTTGTGTTATTGCCGAGTTTGTCTTTTCCAATAAAGCCCTGTGTAACACAAATGCCAGACCCTGTAAAGTGTGACTTGATAGGAGCTTCAGACTCTTGCCAAAGGACTTTAGCATCTCGGAAATTAGAGTCAGTAACTAGAACCTCTCTAATGTCTAAGAGAGTGTTGTTAATGTCATGTAATTTTAAATAATGAGATAGAAATAGTGAGCTTAATAGTTCACCATGACATACGATGTTATCATAGAGCTCATCATAGCTTTGAATTAATTCGTTGGATAGGAGTTCTCTTATATGATTAAAAATAACATTGATTTCATTTTCGATATTAAAAAAGCATTCTCCAAAAGCATTTTTTGCAAAATCAAAATGAAAAGTTTCAATTTTACTCAGGATTAAAAGAGTGTCGTTGTTATTGTTAAATTTTGAGTTTACAAGATTTTCAAGCCTATTAGTTGTTTTGTCAATTGCAGAAACTACAATTACAAGATTTGATTTATCTTTAATAATGTTAAGGACGTTCTTAAATGCATCAGGTGTTTTTACTGATGCACCACCAAATTTATATATTTGCATCTTCATTATTGTTTTCAGATTCCTGATTACTAATTTCACTATTTGAATTGGCCTTTTGCTTTGCTCTAGACCCTCTTCGAGGTTTGGACTCTACTTCCATATTATGAGTAAGTGTATGAACAAATTTATACTCGTCTAGAAACTCTCTAGCGATTACTCTAAGCACAGTGTAGCCAGGAATTGCAAGCATCATTCCTAATATGCCATAAAGGCTGCCTGCAATAATAATAATAATAAAAATTTCTAATGGATGAGCCTTTACACTTTTAGAATATATAAGTGGTTGAAACAGAACATTGTCAGTAAGCTGGGCAACAATTACAACTCCGACTATTTTAATAATTAAAGGCATTATTTCAGTGTAAAAATCAAGATTAATATTAGCCGTTGTAACTAGGATAATGCCAATTGCTGCACCTATCCATGGACCAATGTAAGGAATAATGTTAAGAACCCCACCAATCATCCCAACTAGCAATGCTAAATGGAAGTCAATGCCAATTATATACAAGCCAGCAGTCAATAGGGTCATCATAAATAGTGTTTCGAGGATTACGCCCATTAGGTAACGTGCAATAAGATTACGTACAGATTTTAAAACTGCGCGTGTTTTTTCTTCATATTTATTAGGGACCAATGCTAATACTCCTTTATCGAACAAATGTTTGTCTTTTAAGAAGAAGAAGCTAATAAATGTTATTGAAAAAAGAGATAAAAATAGGTTGACAGCAGTTCCTCCCATATCGTTTACAAGGTTTCCTACTGAACTAAAATTAACAACAGATGTGATTTTTTCAATGACAAAGTCTTCGGTAGAAAACTCAGGTTGATTTAAAACTGGAGTTTGTTGGATAAAATCGTCAACATTATTTATCGGTTTCTCCAAACCTTCGGAAACTGTTTCTATATCTATTGATTGAAAATCGCTGACTTGATCTATTACTAGTGGAACTAATAATCTGAAAGCTAGGATAACTAAAAACCATATTGTTAAAATAGTAATTAAAGCAGCTAACCATTTTGGTGTCACTAGTTTCTTTATTCTAATTTTTCGAATCAGCTCAACTAGTGGGCTTCCTAGAGCAGCAACAAATGCAGCAATAAGTATCCATCCAATAATGTTTGTAAAATAAATAACAAAAAGGATTAGAAGGGTTAACCCAAGTAAACCAACGATATATTTGCGATACTTTTCCATTATTATTAAATTTTTACGAAAATACGCAAAATTGAAAAAAAAACCTCCTGTTTATTCTTTTTTAAATAAACAGGAGGTAATCTTTGTTCAAAATTGTGCTTGTTAAATTGCAAATTCTTTCTTTACAATATCAACATAGTCAAGTTTTTCCCATGTAAAAAGTTCAACTTTAATATTTTTTGACCCTTGATAAGAAGAATCAAAATGCTTTGATACAATTTTTGGAGTGCGACCAAAATGTCCGTAAGAAGCAGTTTCTTTATAAATAGGATTTCTTAATTTAAGACGATCTTCAATTGCTGCGGGTTTAAGATCAAAGATGGTTTTAATTTTCTCTGCTATTTTAGAATCATTTATATTAACATTTGCTGTTCCATATGTGTTTACAAAAACTCCTACTGGTTCAGCAACACCAATTGCATATGCTAGCTGAATTAGGATTTCATCAGCAACACCAGCTGCAACTAGGTTCTTTGCAATATGACGAGATGCATAAGCAGCAGATCTGTCAACCTTTGAAGGATCTTTTCCACTAAAAGCACCACCACCATGAGCGCCTTTTCCACCATAAGTATCCACAATAATTTTACGACCTGTAAGACCAGTATCCCCGTGAGGGCCACCTATTACAAATTTTCCAGTTGGATTTACATGCAATGTGAAATCATCTTTAAATAGAGCTTGAGTTCTCTCAGGTAAATCAGCAATAACTCTTGGAAGTAAAATATCTTTAACATCTTCTTTTATTTTGCTAAGCATCGCAACTTCATCTTTATTAAAGTCATCGTGTTGAGTTGAAACAACAATAGTATCAATTCTAGTAGGATGATTGTTGTCGTCGTACTCAATTGTAACTTGTGACTTTGAATCAGGACGAAGATATATCATTTCCTTACCTTCTTTACGAATGTTTGCAAGAACCTTAAGAATTCTATGAGAAAGGTCAAGAGGTAATGGCATATATGAATCAGTATCTTTACATGCATAACCAAACATCATTCCTTGGTCTCCAGCACCTTGTTCTTTGTGTAGACCCTCTCCTACAACAACTCCTTGGTTAATATCTGGAGATTGTTCGTGAATAGTAGAAAGTACTCCACAAGAATTACCGTCGAATTGATATGCGCTTTTTGTATAACCGATTTCATTTACCACTTTACGTGCAACTGCCTGGACGTCAACATAAGAGGTTGATTTGACTTCGCCTGCTACAACAATAAGACCTGTTGTTACTAAAGTTTCGCAAGCTACTTTTGAATTTTCATCAAATGCTATGAATTCGTCAAGAATTGCATCTGAAATTTGATCAGATACTTTATCAGGATGTCCTTCAGAAACTGATTCTGATGTAAAATAATAACTCATTTTATTATAATTTAATTGTTAAAAAAATAAATTGTGGATTTTGAAGGATGTAGGCTATATGATTTTTAGCAATTTTTTTTTGTGGTTGCAAGCATCCAAATCCATCCACTTAAACAGTACAAAAATATAAATAGTTTATGAAAAAATGAAAAAAAACAGAATATATTTTATTATATTTGTAATCGAAATAAAAAAATCATAGTTATGGCAAGGAGTTACGAAGAAGAAATGAATAACCTGAACATAATTGGAAACGGAACATCTGTTACTGGTGATGTGAACTCAAATGGTGATATTAGAATTGATGGTAAATTACAGGGGAATTTAAGTTCTAAATCAAAATTAGTGCTTGGTGCAACAGGTAAATTAATAGGGGAGGTTTTTTGCAAAAACGCTGAAATATCTGGACAAATTGATGGTAAAATCACTGTTGAGGAGCTTCTTATATTAAAGTCTACAGCAAGAATTTATGGCGATATAATTGCATCAAAACTCTCAATTGAGCCAGGTGCAGTCTTTACTGGTACTTGTAACATGGGTGGCAATATTAAAAGTCAGGAACCTGAAGTTGTAAAACCTGAAAATGACTCAAAAAAACAATAACGAGTTAAAAGAGACAAAAGACGGGGTTAATAAATTTGTTAGATTTTCTACACTTGCTTTTGAAATGGGAATTATTATTGCCGGAGGTGCATTTGGTGGGTCATGGCTTGACGATTATTTTGGGTTGAATAAGCCATATTTCACTATAGCATTGTCTCTTTTTTCAATTTTCGCATCCTTGTATCTTGTAATCAAGCAGGTTAATAATGTTAATAGAGAGTAAAGATTTTAAATCAATATTGAATTTTGGTTTTGCAGGTATCTTGATTTTTGCTGCACATTACTTGCTTTTGCATTTCTTTCGTAGGTATCTATATGCTCCTGACCTACTTTTAATACATCCTTTTATGTTGTCGATAACATTGGTTTCGGTGCTTTTTGTGAAAATTATTTTTAAAAAGGTTAAAGTGCAGGTGTTGGGATATGTATTTATGGCAAGTAGTTTAGTTAAGATGTTTTTATCAATTGCGTTTCTAATTCCACTTATCCAAAATGACAGTTTATTTAGGAAAGAATATGTAGTGCAGTTTTTTATGATTTATTTCATTTATTTGGTGATTGAAGTTTATTATCTTGTACAAGATTTTAAAATTGAAAAAAAATAAAAAAAAGTTCTTTTTTGTTGGAATTTGATTAGGAAAATGTAAATTTGTAGTGGTACAATTAATTCTTAAATAAATTATGAATCGTTTTATTTTGTTAGTATTGTTTTCGTTTCTGTTTGCATTTGGAAACGCTGCATTTGCATCAGATTCAGAACACGAACAGAAGGAAGAAAAGGAGAAGTTTGATGTTAAAGAAATGATAATGCATCATATTAAAGATGCTTATGTTTGGCATCTTTTAGATTATACTGACAAAAATGGAGAAACTGTTATTGTTTCTGTGCCACTTCCGGTAATTATTATCCACAATGGACAGTTTGATATTTTTCTTTCTAATGAGTTTGAACATGGACATAAAACTGTTACAAGAGGCGAAAATACTTATGTTTTGTACCACAGTAAAATTTATTTAGCGGATGAACATGGTGGAGTCTCAATCAAAGAGGAAGAAGGCGAACATATTGTAACAAACGAAATGCCATTGGATTTTTCTATTACTAAAAATGTTTTTTCAATGATGATAGTTTCGATAATTCTATTAATTGTCTTTATCAGTATTGCAAAATCATATAAGAAGAATCCTGGCAGACCAAAAGGATTACAAGCATTGTTCGAGCCTGTAATAATGTATGTTAAAGATGAAATCGTATATCCAAATCTTGGTAAAAAAACAGAAAAGTTTTTACCATTTTTACTTACTATTTTCTTTTTCATTTTATTTAATAACCTAATGGGGATTATTCCCATATTTCCTGGAAATGCAAATGTCACGGGAAATATTGCTGTTACAATGACCTTGGCATTATTTACTTTTTTTGCTATTAATCTAAATGGGAATAAGCATTATTGGAAGCATACATTTTGGATGCCGGGGGTGCCTGTTTTTGTTAAGCCTATACTGGCGATAGTAGAACTAATGGGTATGATTGTTAAGCCTGTGGCCTTGACAATTCGATTGTTTGCAAACATTACTGCTGGTCATATTATCATACTTAGTCTGGTTTCACTCATATTTATTTATGAGTCATTTGTTATGTCACCGGTTTCAGTATTATTTGTTTTGTTTATGAACTGTTTGGAGTTGCTGGTAGCATTTCTTCAGGCATATATATTTACGATGCTTTCTGCTCTGTTTATTGGAATGGCAGTTGAAGATCATCATTAAAATGAGTTTTTTTATGTTTAACCTTAATATATATTTATTATGACAGGAATTCCGGCAATTGGTGCTGCTTTGGCAGTAATTGGTGCCAGCTATGGTATCGGAAAAATTGGTAGCTCTGCAATGGATGCAATTGCAAGACAACCCGAAGCTGCAAAAAACATTCAGTCTGCAATGATTATCGCTGCAGCTCTTGTTGAAGGGGTAGCTCTTTTTGGTGTTGTTGTTGCTTTGCTGCAAAGCTAAAATTAATTTACATTTCCCGTTGGGCGATTGGCTCCGGGAAATGTTTTATTTGAAATTTTTTAAAACATAATAATATGGATCTTGTAACGCCAGGAATTGGATTAATCTTTTGGACAGGGATTACTTTTGCAATTTTATTGTTTTTGCTTACAAAATTTGCATGGAAGCCAATAAATAAAATGATTTCGGCTAGGAATCAGAGTATCGAAGATGCTTTGAATCAGGCAGAACTTGCTAGAGAGGAAATGAAAAAGCTTCAATCAGATAATGAAAAAGTTTTTGCTGAAGCTCGTGTAGAAAGAGATAAAATGTTGCAGGAAGCTCGCAATTTGAAGGATCAAATTGTTGGTGAGGCAAAGGGTGACGCACAAAAAGTAGTAGAGAAAATTAAGAATGCTGCTACTGCTGAAATACAAGCACAAAAATCTGCAGCTATGGAGGAAATACGAAATCAAGTGTTAGAATTGTCGGTGCTAGTTGCAGAAAAAGTTATCAGAAAAGAATTAAAATCTTCTGTGGAGCACGAAAAATTGATTGATGATTTATTGAAGGACGTTAAACTTAACTGATTATGAATTTAAGTAAAATATCGGTGAGATATGCAAAGGCTATCTTTTTGCTTGCTAAGGAAAAAGGAGTTTTGGATATAATATATAGTGATTTTAAATTAATCAGAGATAGTATTAAAAAAACACCTGATTTTAATTTAATAATTTCTAGTCCGGTTATTTTACCGGCTGATAAAATAAGGGTTTTAACTAATACATTTGCAAATTCTGTTAACGAAATAACGATGAAGTTTCTTGTTCTCGTTGTTGAGAAAAATAGAGAAACATATATAATGGATATTATTAGAAATTTTGAAACACAGTATCGGAATGAAAATAATATTAAACAGGTTATTGTAACAACACAGCATAATTTGAACACGAATACATCTGAAAATATTTCAGATATTGTTGCAAAAGCATATAATTCAAAAGTTGAAATTGAAAACATTGCTGCTGATGAAATGATTGGAGGGATCATTATTAGGATAGAAAATAAGCAGCTTGATTTGAGTATTAAAACTCAATTACGTGAGATAAAAAAGGGTTTGCAAAGCAAAGCATTTAGAAAAATAATTTAAACAGTAATAATAGCATATTATGGCAGATATTAAACCATCGGAAGTATCAGAAATCTTAAAGCAAGAATTAGAAGGATTATCCGGAAAAACAAATTTGGAAGAGGTTGGTACCGTTCTTCAGGTTGGAGACGGTATTGCCAGAATACATGGACTTGATAATGTTCAAGCTAATGAATTAATTGAATTTGAAAATGGGATTAAAGGTATTGTCCTTAATCTTGAAGAGGATAATGTTGGTGCAGTATTATTAGGTCATGGGGAGGAAATTAGAGAGGGAGATGTTGTGCGTCGTCTTCAGAGAATTGCTTCGATAATGGTTGGTGAGAAAATGCTAGGTAGGGTTGTAAATACAATGGGTGAGCCCTTAGATGGTAAGGGGCCAATTGAAGGTGAGCTTTTTGAAATGCCACTCGAAAGAATTGCTCCGGGTGTAATTTATCGTCAACCTGTTAATGAGCCATTGCAAACAGGTATTAAGGCAATTGATTCAATGATTCCAATTGGAAGAGGACAGCGAGAGTTAATTATTGGTGATAGACAAACTGGTAAAACTGCAATTGCTATTGATACGATAATAAATCAGAAGCACTATTATGAAAAAGGTGAGCCTGTTTATTGTATTTATGTTGCTATTGGGCAAAAAGGTTCAACTGTTGCAAATATTGCAAAATCCTTAGCTGATTATGGTGCACTTGATTATACGGTAATAGTTACAGCATCAGCAGCAGAACCTGCAGCAATGCAGTTTTATGCTCCATTTGCTGGTTGTGCAATTGGTGAATATTTTAGAGACACAGGTCGTCCGGCACTTATTATTTATGATGATCTTTCGAAACAAGCAGTATCTTATCGTGAAGTTTCTCTATTATTAAGAAGACCTCCTGGACGTGAAGCATACCCTGGTGACGTTTTTTATCTCCATTCAAGATTACTTGAAAGGGCAGCTAAAATAATTAAATCAGATAAAATTGCATCTCAGATGAACGATTTGCCAGATTGTTTAGAAGGTAAAGTAAAAGGTGGTGGGTCACTTACTGCATTACCAATTATTGAAACTCAAGCTGGTGATATTTCTGCATATATTCCAACAAATGTAATATCAATTACTGATGGACAGATTTTTCTTGAATCAGGATTGTTTAATTCAGGTGTTCGTCCTGCTATTAATGTTGGTGTTTCTGTATCAAGAGTTGGTGGTAATGCACAGATAAAATGTATGAAAAAGATTGCAGGGACATTAAAAATTGATCAAGCACAATTTCGTGAGCTTGAAGCTTTTTCGAAATTTGGATCAGATTTGGACCCCGTAACCTTATCGGTTATTGACAAAGGACGAAAAAATGTTGAAATACTTAAACAGAATGAACATAGTCCGGTATTGGTTGAGAATCAGGCTGCAATTATTTATTGTGGAACAAATGGTTTGTTGAAGGATATTCCTATTAGCAAAGTTAGCGCATTTGAAAAGGACTTTGTTGAGTTTCTCAATCTTGACCATAAAGATATTATGTCTAGACTCGCTAAAGGTGAGCTAAGTGATGACATTACTGAAGTTCTTAAAAAAGTCACAAAAGAGATTTCAGAAAAATATAAAAAATAGAAAGTGCTATGGCAGGACTTAAGGATATAAGAAACCGAATTTCATCTGTTAAATCGACAAGACAGATAACATCTGCTATGAAAATGGTTTCAGCAGCAAAGCTTAAGAAAGCGCAAGACAGGGTTATTCAAATACGTCCTTATGCTAATAAACTAAAGGAAGTATTAATCGAGGTTAGTTCTGGTTTAGATAAAGACCACAAAGGAATATTTAGTGTCAATAGGCCTATTGAAAATGTTCTTATTGTATTATTGACTTCTAATAGAGGTTTATGTGGTGCTTTTAATGCTAATGTATGTAAAAATGCAGTTAGTTATATTACTGATAATTACTCAAAATTTCCAAAAGAAAATATTAAATTTTTCTGTATTGGCAGAAAAGCCAATGAGTTTGTGAGAAAATTAGGATATGAAATTGTAAAATCTGGTAATGAAATATATAATGATCTGACATTTGATAATTCAGTATCTTTTTCGCATTTCATTATGGAAGAATTTAAAAAAGGGACTTACGATAAAGTTGACATAGTTTATAACAGTTTTAAGAATGCAGCAATTCATTATCAAATAGTTGAATCATTTTTACCAATGGAGTTAAAGATAGAAGAGCGAGATAACCCTTCGGAATATATATTTGAACCGGATATGGAGTCGATTATTGAAGAAATGATCCCAAAATCGCTTAGGATACAACTTTTTAAAGTGATTTTAGATAGTAATGCTGCGGAACATGGTGCGAGAATGACAGCTATGCATCAGGCGACAGATAATGCCACAGAGCTTATTAAGGATTTGACATTAATGTATAATAAGGCTAGGCAAGCAGCAATTACAAATGAAATTCTTGAAATTACCAGTGGTGCAAATGCACTTAAAGGATAAAAAGATAGTCTGATTATTCAGGCTATTTTTTTAATATATTATTGATAATACTAAACAATTCTTGTCTTTTGATAGGCTTAGGTAAGAATCCATCAAACTCTTGTTTCGAGAAACTATCAGATTCGTCAGATTGTGTATAGGCTGTACAGGCTATAACTTTCAGTTCATTGTTTATTTTGCGGATTTCCCTGAGAGCTTCATTGCCAGTTATTCCTGGCATTTTTATATCCATTAATATCAGTGAAATGTCTTTGTTGTTTTGCACCAAGTCAATCGCTTCGGAGCCTGTGTTTGCGCGAATAACTTTTGCGCCTGATTTTGTCAAAATTGTTTTCAATAATTGAAAATTAATTCTTTCATCTTCTGCTACTAAAATAACAAGTGAACTTAAGTCGGGAATTTTATCCCTTTGAGGTTCTGGTTTTTTATGTGCATTGTTTTTTACTGGTATGTATACCTTAATGCATGTGTCATCTTCTGTTTTCGAATCAATTTTCATAGTCCCATCTAATAAATCAACATATGCTTTAGCGATTAATAAGCTCAAACCCGAAGTGTTATAGCCACCTTTATTATCTATAAAACTTGTCCAATCAAGTGTTTCTTCAATCAAATCACTAGAAATGCCACAACCATTGGCTACAATTGTAAACTCAATAAAGTCATTTTTAATAATATACTCAAATTCTATTTCCCCTGATTTGGTATAATTAAAAGCATTTGAGAGCAAATATAATATAATTTGTTTAATTTTCGTTTTATCGCTAAAGATAATTAGTGGTTCGTTAATTTCTTGATGTAAATATAAATTTACATTTGAATCAGCATATTTATTATTTACATTATTATATATTTCGGCTAAAAGATTGTTTAGGTCAAAGGTTTCACTGTCAATTTTTAGACGACCAGATTCGATGACTGATAATATGATAAGATTATCTACAAATTCGGATAACCCATAGCAGGTATTATTGATTTTTTTCAATGTATCTTCATTAGCTTGATCAAACACCAGTTGCTTATTTAGCTTTTTAAGGTCTTCAATAGGCGTCTTTAATTTTAAGCTGATATTATTGAGTAAGGTAGATTTTAGATGGTCATTTTTTTCGGCGTTTTCTTTAGCTTTAATCAACTCAAACTCCATTAACTTTTTCTCGGTTATATCTCTGCCCACACCAATTATCTCCTTGATTTCGTTGTTTGAATCAAGTATGGCTTTTTCACTCCAAGCTAACCAGCGCCACCCATTTACAGACATTGATCTTTGTTCAATATAACAAGTATATGGATGTCGTTTTAGATTTGACATGGCTAAATTATTAGCTTTCATGTCATCTTCGTGCACCATTGGAATAAAATTCTTGTTTATTAGCTCAGAGTCTCTTTTGCCAAAAAAATCACAATAAGTGTCGTTGACATAAATAAATCTACCGTGTTTGTCAATTTTGAAAATCAATTCATTCTGATTCTCAATTAAAAGCCTGTATTTCTCCTCACTTATTTGTAAATTTATTTCTGTTTTTTTTCTATCAGTAATGTCAAGAATGACACCATCAATAAATTCAAGATTATCATTGCGGACAACTTTTCCTTTTTCCCAAACATGTTTAATTTCTCCCTTTTTTGTGATAATTCTATATTCAACAACAAAGTTTTTCTCTTTTTTGATACTATTAATTACAGTTTTTCTTACAAAATCCGCATCATTAGGATGAATTATTTGTGCATAGGGGATTTTTCTATTATTAATAAATTCGTTTGGAGAATAACCAGTAAGTCTTTGGGTTTCCTCTGACATAAATAGCATTGTCCAATCTGAATCAAGTTTGCAACGATAAACAATTCCTGGAATGTTTTCCATTAGTAAGCTTAACTTGATTTCACTTTCATGAAGCTGGCTTTCAATTTCTTTTTGTTGAGTAATATCTCTTAGGTGTTCGATTACTTGAATGACGCTGCCTGATTTGTCTTTTATTGGATATGCTCTAATATCGAACCACTTATGTAAATCTGGGAAATGACGAATTCTTTGTATTATTTTACCTAATTTAATGCTAGAAGCTGCCGGACAGTTTTTACATTCATTATTCTGGCCAATTAAGTTAAAACATTTTTTCCCTATGACGTCTTCTTCAGTAAGATTCAAAAAATTGTAACCAGCTTCGTTATAAAAAAGCACATTGTTATGTGCGTCATGGACCGAAAGAATATCTGGGATGGAATTAAATATTATTGAGCTATCTACTAGTGTGTCTTCAGAAAGGCATTCATTATTTTTTCTAAAAATCAATAGTTTATAATCTAAAAATTTACTCGAAAAGTTGACTTCGTTTGCGTAAATTTTTTCATTGTCTTCGGAGATAAAGAACTTCCTATATGTATAGTCGTGGTTAAAAATTGCCTTATAATTAGAACCAATTATTTCAGTTTTAAAAATTTCAAAGGAATCTTCGAAATTTTTATTTGCATATACAATCAAGTCTTTATTATTAACAATAATTACCTTATCATTAATAAATTCGACAAGTTCAACTAAGCTATTTTTGTTATTGTGTAAAAGCTCTTTCACTAATGTTTCCTAGATTACAAGAAATTATACGAAACAATACACATATTTGTTACATGTATATTAGAAAACTACAACTGGCATAAATGTACATAATATAATCCAAAGGCAACATGATAAAATTCATTAACAACGTGGTGAAACATTATAGTTAACAATAAATTGAGAAAATTCACTCGTAAGTAAACCAATAAAGTTTAGTATCAATATGTATTGATTTAAAAAATACATAGTATTTTTCATTCTAAGGATAATATGCTTCCACTACAATATATGTCTTGCAAGTACCAGTAGAACAATGTAAATGAGGATGAATAATAATGTTGTTGTGTTAAATATGACAAGAGTCATCCAACAAGTTGAAGAATTCTTCCTACAACTAAACTTGCATAATTTTAGTTCCTCAAAAATAAATATATAAATGAGTATAAAATTATATTAAGGTATGGGAAAAGCTTAAAGAGAAAATGTCAGTGGATAAACAAAAGAAATAGGTTTAGTACCTGTTTCTTTTGTTGTTAAAATTATCTGATCTGTTGCTACGTGCTTCTTTTTCTTTTGCTTCGTTAACAACAATTGTTCTTCCTTCCAACTCCGCACCGTTTAATTCTTCAATTGATTTTTTAGCTGCAGCTTCGTCAGCAATCTCAACAAAACCGAAACCTCTGCTTCTTCCAGTTTCTTTGTCAGTAATAATTTTTGCAGATTCAACTTCTCCGTATTCTTCGAAGAATCCTTTCAAATCACTTTCCTTAACAGAGTAAGGTAAGTTTCCAATAAAAATATTCATTAAATATAAATTAAAATTACGTGGCAAATGTAATCTAAATTTTAAAAGGTAACACAAAAAAAATCAATATTCTTCAAGATTCTTTCTATGCCTTATATCAAAGCTGAAATAAATCCTATATATTATCCAATTATACTGTTTTAAAGGAGTTTTCTGTTAAATTTAAAAATGGGTTCCAAAAAAGAGTATCAAAATTAACAATTTTATCATTTTTTATGATTATACCCTCAGATTCGAGTAATTCTTGCATTGTGTTTTGCCCTCCAAAATGTCCTTTGCCAGTCAGTAATCCAATACGATTGACAACCCTGTGTGCAGGTACCCAAGGCTTAATAGTATGAGAATTATTCATTGCCCAGCCTACCATTCTAGATGCTTGAGGGGAACCTATGGCTTTTGCAATTGCGCCATAAGAAGTTACTCGACCTTCTGGAATCAAACGAACGACTTCGTATACTCTTAAAAAAAAGCTGTCATTATTTTTCATCATCTGCTGCTGGCTCGATTAGGATTTTATTATGTGGTAATTTGAATCTTAAGAATTTAATCGTTCGGTTTTCTTTATTCCACTGCTTTTCGTAGTGAGTTTTTATTTTTAAGATGCCATCATATTGTTCGGATATGTATAAATTACTAATGTCAGTTGTTTTTTCAAGATTGTTTATTTCAATTATCTTTTTAGTGTATTCAAATAATGTATCATCATCTGTTTTAAGATTAATAAATCCATTATCAGTTAGGAAATATTGATAATAAGTTAGGAATCTTGATGAAGTAAGGCGTTTTTTTATCAATTTTTTTTGACCTAATTGTGGGTCAGGAAAAGTTATCCAGATTTCATTCACTTCATCTTGCGCAAAGCATAATGGAGCAAATTCTACTCTGGTGCGAAGAAATGCTATGTTTTTCATGTTAGCATTTAAAGAGTCTTTAGCTCCACGCCACATACGCGCACCTTTAATATCAATTCCAATGTAATTTGAATCAGGATTTTGTTTTGCAAGTTCAACCGAATATTCACCTTTCCCACAGCCAAGTTCTAATATTATAGGGTTATTGTTATTGAAAAACTCGCTTCCCCAATTAGACTTTAACTGGAAGTCTTGATCCATCGAAAAGTGTAAAGAAGGCTCAAAAAAATGAGGGAATGTTTTGTTCTCAGCAAATTTAAGAAGTTTCTTTTTTTGTGACATTTAGTAATTGTTTTTAATCAACTTTTTCAACTCTTAACCCCATATCCATAATACCTGGTAGCTCATCAATTCGCATTCCTTGTTCAAATTGCACTCTATATAGTCCGACATGCGAAAATTTTATGTTTGTCTTCCATGGAATCTGTACATCCCAAATGTCTCCCATGCCATCGCCAATCCATTTGTTATCACTATTAATAAGTACGCATTCTACAGTATCAACGTTTTTTGTCCCGTTTGGTGCAGAAGAGGTTATAAATAACCAAATATTATTGTATTGATAGAGGCTTGCATGGCGTACATTTATATAAACATTATTCAAAGTGCTTGTATCATTTATTTCAAATTCGAATTTAATGATATTATCATTTGACCATGTGTTATTTTCAATTGAAACATAATCTTCAAAAATTTTGTTTCTATCACA
>CAZUQY010000032.1:0-3435 GCA_964622935.1 uncultured Bacteroidales bacterium
TTTGCTTTCATAATATTTTATTTATAAGTGAATTATTAATACTTACTTGATTTTCTATAATTTAGGTAGTGTTTTTTAATGCACCACAACAGTTGTGTAACTACCAATGGTGGTTATATTCTAATTAGTTTTATACTGTTATATTTGTTAAAGCTCTGATAATCAAACATGAAACTCTTATTTGAAATGATTCTTATAAAATTCTATATTTTTCCATATTAAAAGATCTTTTGTTACTGCCCAATAGTTGTTGCAAATGTAGAAATCTTTATATAAAAACAAATACAATTCAATAAGTATTTGTTAAATGTCCAAGTTATTTAATAAGTAGCCTTTTTTTTCTTTTGTTTACACAATTTATTATTTTCATAGGTATTCACGAGTTCACCGCAAAAAGCGGGGCAATGGAGCAATGATAAAAGAAAAAGACAACAATTTTGTAAATAAATATGCAGAAAAAAGTTATGGGATACCAATATTTGAAAACAGTTCTTGTATTTGTAAGGCATACAGAGCGAGTTTTAGAAACTTGCAGAAAACAGGAAAACTGTTAATTTTACAATTAAATACTTTTTTATGCGAAGATTGATATTTCCTCTTAGTTTAGCTGTAGCATTTAGTGCCGTTTTGATTTATGCTTTGTTTTTTCATCAATACGAAAGATTTATTACTGAAGCTCGATCACTGCAAGTAGATACATATATTGGCACCGATTTACACGGACATACATATCCTGGAGCCACATTACCTTTTGGTATGGTTCAGTTGAGTCCGGATACTCGCCTTGAAGGTTGGGATGGCTGTTCTGCATTTCATTACAGTGACTCAGTTATATATGGGTTTTCTCATACTCATTTAAGCGGAACAGGTGTCGGTGATTATGCTGATATTTTGTTAATGCCATTTGTGAAAAAGAATCCCGATGTTTTTGAAGATAGTTTTACATCAAAATATGATAAGTCCTCAGTTATCGCAAAGCCTGGATATTATTCGGTTTATCTCAAAGATTGTAATATTGATGTAGAACTGACAGTTAGTCAGAGGGTTGGGTTTCATAAGTATAGTTTTTCGGATAAAGAATCTCAATATGTTTTGTTAGACTTGGAGCATCGTGACAAATTACGAGAATGTTATGTTGAACAAATCAGCGATACCCGTTTTGTAGGGCTAAGACGTTCAAAAGCATGGGCAGAAAATCAATATCAATATTTTGTGATTGATTTTAATCAGCCGGTAAGCGTGATTGATTTTAAGATGTTTGAACAAACGCAATCTCAAAGAACTTGTGATGATATTTCTGACGGTAAAA
Organism: uncultured Bacteroidales bacterium; assembly: GCA_964622935.1. Lineage (GTDB taxonomy): Bacteria > Bacteroidota > Bacteroidia > Bacteroidales > ML635J-15 > Bact-19. The sequence continues at coordinate 1,310 of CAZUQY010000032.1, forward strand.
TTGGGAGTGATGATTATTCGAAATTGATTTTTAAGGTTAATGGCAATGATTCTAAAGAATTGTTGATCAAAGTTGGGCTTTCAGCAGTTAGCACTGATGGGGCGATTAAAAACCTTGAGGCTGAGATTTCTGGATGGGATTTTGAAACAGTTAAAAATAATGCCAATGCAGAATGGAATAAGGAGTTGAGTAAGATTCTTGTTTATGGTGCAACTCCTGAGGAGCAAATTGTTTTTTATACAGCTCTTTATCATAGCTTTATTGCTCCAAATTTGTTTTCTGATGTTGATGGTAGTTTTAGGGGGACCGATTTAAAAGTTCATAAAAATAGCGATCATCAGACATATACTGTTTTTTCTCTATGGGATACCTATCGTGCTGCTCATCCACTATATACAATTGTTCAGCAAGGAAGGACACTTGATTTTATTAAAACCTTTCTAGACCAATATAAATATGGCGGACAATTACCAGTGTGGGAGTTAGCAGCTAACGAAACAATGTGTATGATTGGGTATCATTCTGTACCGGTTATTGTCGATGCATACTTTAAAGGGATTATTGATTTTGACACTCAACTTGCGCTTGAAGCAATGATTGCATCTGCTAAGGAGGATCGTTTGGGCAAAACGGAATTTGCAAAATATGGATTTATTCCACTTAATCTTGAACACGAATCCGTTTCTAAAACGCTTGAATATTCATTTGACGATTGGTGTATTGCAATGTTTGCAAAAGAAATAGGAAATATGAATGTTTACGATGAGTTTATTGAAAGAGCTCAGTTTTATAAAAACGTATTTAATCCAGACAATGGATTTATGCAATCAAGGATTAATGGTGCCTGGCAATATCCTTTTGACCCAACTGAAGTAAATTACAATTTTACTGAGGCAAATTCTTGGCAATATAGTTTTTATGTTCCTCATGATATTCTTACTTTTATTGAGATGCATGGAGGAAATGAGAAATTTGCGGATAAACTTGATGAAATGTTTTTATCGCAAAGCAAAACATCTGGAAATGATCAGGCGGACATTACAGGTTTAATTGGGCAATATGCTCATGGAAACGAGCCCAGTCACCATATGGCGTATCTGTATAATTATTGTGAGAAGCCATGGAAAACTCAAGAAATGGTTCGAAAAATAATGAGAGAACAGTATAGCGATAAACCTGATGGATTATGCGGTAACGAAGATTGTGGTCAAATGTCCTCATGGTATGTATTAAGTGCTCTTGGGTTTTATCCGGTAAATCCCGCAAGTGGAATTTATGATTTGGGAAGCCCTGTTTTTGACACAGCAATAATTCAACTTGAAAACCATCATAGATTTACTATTATTGCTCACAATAACAGGTTAAAAAATGTATATGTGCAAGATGTCAAGCTTAATGGAATTGACTTGGATAAAAATTACATTACACACAAACAAATAATGAATGGCGGGCGCCTTGATTTTTTTATGGGATCGGAACCAAATGTTGAAAGAGGGGTTAGCGAAAAATCAGTTTATCATTCTAAAATTGAGGATGATCTTATTACTACTGTTCCTTATACAAATTGTCAGTCTAGGTCTTTTCACGATTCTTTAGTTTTAGAACTAAAATGTCCAGATAAAGATGCAGCAATTTATTATTCTATTTCTGGTAACATTTCACAAAAGCCGATAGAATACACATCTCCGCTTCTGATTATAGAAGACGCTAAGTTACAGGTTTATGCGAAATCTGAGGGTAAAAAACAAAGTAAGACTATTGACGCCGAGTACGTTTTGATTCCAGACAGAAGAACCATTAAAATAAATAGTGAGTATAGTCAACAATATTCTGCAGGTGGTGATGAGGCTCTTATTGATTTTGTGAAAGGAGCAAACTGGTTTAGAAATGGTTTATGGCAGGGATACCAAGGACAAGATTTTGAAGCTGTTGTTGATTTGCTTGAAATTAAGGACATAAACCGAATTAATGCTCGTTTTTTGCAGGATATAAAATCATGGATATTTTTTCCTAAGCGAGTCGTTTTCTATACATCTAAAGACGGAAATGAATACTCTAAAATTTACGAATTGCCATCAAGCTTTTCAGATAAGGATTATGATATCTTAATACAAGAATTTGAATTT
>CAZUQY010000032.1:3445-15777 GCA_964622935.1 uncultured Bacteroidales bacterium
TTAAAGCTAGATATGTTAAAGTTTATGCTGAATCCTATGGTAAATTACCTGATTGGCATCTCAGCCCGGGTTATGATTCTTGGTTGTTTATAGATGAAATAGAAGTTGAGTAATTGGTTATTATTGAAGGTTAGACAGAGGGTATTATATTGAAATTTGTTAATTCTAAAATTATCCTTAGATTTGAATATGAAAAAGAGAATATTTAGATATTTCAATTTTGTTTTGTTATTTCTATCGGCATTTGTTCTTTCTTGTGTTAATTCCGAAGAGTATAAAAAGATAAAGAAAGAGTTTCGTGATGTTGAGTATAATGAAGATTTTGAAACATTTGACAGTATTTATGCAAGCATTCCTGATTATTCAGATGTTAGCTCTACAATAAATTCCATGCATACTGTTTTTAATGGCGAAATCCTTTTGTCATACGAGTCTGCAGGCTTATATACTAGTTCAAAAAATACGGCTGTTGCAATTGGAATGTATATTGCTGATCTTGGATATGTTAGGCATTTTGAAAGAGTTCAATTCTGTAAGGATTATCTCGAGGCTTTAAAAGTTCTAGTTCAGAAAATGGCCGTAGGAGCTAGAGATTTTAATAAAATGATTCCTGAGTTTGAAAAAAACCTTAATAATAGTGATCGCTTGTTTGAGCTAACAGATAGTTTAATGAATTCGGGAAATGTTTTATTGTCTAATAGCGAAATGTATGGTATAAGTGCTTTGGTCTTAGGGGGGTTATGGTTAGAAACTACCTATATTGGACTTATGCACTCAGAGGAGCTTTCTAAAAATGAGTTTATAGAAAAACTTTCAGGTCATTTTAAGATTTTAGGACAAATAAATCTGTTGTTTGATTGTTTATCTGACGAGTCGGTAATTTCTGAATTAAAAGATGATCTGAGGAACATACAAGAAAAAGGCCCTGAAAATCAGAGCCTTTTAGCAGATATTGTTGAAGTAAGAAATAAATTTTTACTTTAATCTTTTTTTGCAAATTTACTTCCATCGTAAGCCCACTTAAGATAAGTTGATCCCCAAGCAAAACCAGCTCCAAATGTTGCAATAATAATATTGTCACCCACATTAAGTTCTTTTTCATATTCCCAGAGACATAATGGAATAGTTGCAGATGTTGTGTTACCAAACTTTTTAATGGTAAGCATCACACTTTCTTTTGGTATTCCCATTCTACGAGCAGTTGCTTCAATAATACGCATGTTCGCTTGGTGAGGAACTAAGTATTTTAAGTTTTCTGATGTAAGATTATACCTTTCCATCATTCTGACAGAAACGTCTGCCATATTAGATACTGCAGCTTTAAATACAGGTTGACCTTCTTGATAAATAAAATGTTGACGACGAAGAATTGTTTCAAATGTAGCAGGCCTTAACGATCCACCAGCAACTTGATGCAAATGTTTACGACCAGAACCATCAACGTGAGTAATAGAATCAATAATTCCAAGACCAGTTGTGTCAGGTTCAAGCATAACTGCACCAGCGCCATCACCAAAAATAGGGGATGTATTTCTGTCGTTATAATCTACGATTGAAGACATCTTATCTGCACCAACAACAACTACCTTACGGTGAGTTCCTGATTCTACAAATTTTGATGCAGTAACGAGGGCAAATAAGAAGCTTGAACAGCCCGCATTTACATCGTAACCAAAAGCATTTTTAATACCAACTTTATCGCATACAATATTTGCTGTTGCAGGAAATTGCATGTCTGGTGTTACAACACCACAAATAAGCATATCTACTTCTTCAGGAGATGTTCCTGTTTTTTCTAATAGTTCTTTTACAGCTTCTGTAGCCATGTCAGATGTAGCTTTTCCCTCTTCAAGTAGAATGTGTCTTTCTTGAATTCCGATACGTTCCATGATCCACTCACTTGTAGTATCGACCATTCTAGATAACTCATCATTTGTCAGGATATACGGGGGTACATATCCACCAACCCCAGTAATTGCAGCTCTAATTTGTGACATAACTAAAATATTTGGTTATTTTTTGAGAAATATCAGATTCATGCATCTTTTTTGACAGCAAGATCATGTTTTTAATTGCGACATCATTGCTAATGCCATGCCCTACAATAACTGGTTGGTGTATTCCCAAAACAGGAGTTCCACCATAATTTTCATAATTGTAGTTGTCGAAATATGAATCAGAAATATTTCTTTCTTTAATTAGTTTATAAAAGGATTCTGCTTGTTTTAAAACAACATTTCCGGTAAAACCATTACATACGATGATATCAACCATGTCTGCGTTGTATATATCTCCTCCTTCAACATTTCCTATAAAATTAAGATCAGAAACTTCTTTTAACAACTGATAAGCTTGTTTTACGCTTGTAGTACCTTTAGATTCTTCTTCGCCTATATTTAATAATCCAATTTTAGGGTTGTTTATTCCCATAATGTGCATAGCAAATAAGTTTCCAATTTGGGCATATTGTAATAAAACTTCAGGCTTGGTTTCAGGATTTAAGCCAACGTCAATTATTAGATTGTTTTTACCTCTGTTGTTAGGATAGTATGATGATATTGCTGGGCGTATAATACCTTTAGATACCCCAATGATTTGAGTAGCACCAACCATCATAGCTCCAGTGTTGCCTGCGCTCACAAAGCTGTCAATTGTTTTTTCTTTTAAATATATAAACCCTTTAGTGATACTGGAATTGTTTTTTTCACGTATTACTTTGACAGGGTCGTCTCCCATATCAATTGTCTGAGGTGCATTTATAATCTCAAACTTTTGCATAGGAATATTATATTTAGACAAAGATTCTCTGATTATTTCTTCTTTGCCAAATAAAAACAACTTGTCGTTTTCTAATAATTCCTGGGCAGCTAATATTACACCTTTAATCGTTAGATCGGGAGCAAAGTCTCCACCCATTATGTCGAATCCAATGTTCATCAACTATTAGTTGATTGCGAGTGCTTCCTTATTAATTGCAAGTTTTCCTCTATAGTATCCGCATTCAGGACATACGTGGTGATATAAAACTGTTGTACCGCAGTTTGAACATTTTGCCATAGTAGCAACTGTTGCTTTGTAATGAGTACGGCGTTTGTGTTTTCTTTGTTTTGAAATCTTTCGTTTAGGATGTGCCATTTGTTATTAATTTAAAATTTAACTATTGTTTTTTAATTCTTTTAATTTTTCCCATCTAGGGTCAATATTCTTATTATCCTCAGATACAATATGCTTGTTTAAAATATCAAGCATCTCCTTGTTGCAACCCTGTTCTCCATTCTCTTCGTCTGGATGATAATGTTGCAAAGCGAGTGCAAAGTTAGCAAATTCGTAGATAAATTGCGAAATGTTTATCTCTGATTTATCCTTTGCTAAAATTACACAGTCACGATTGGTGTCAAAATTGGTCTCTTCGCCAAACTCAACCACTATCGTGTCTGTAAAATCAATGTCCTGATCATAAAGTTCAAGACAACGATCGCAGATGATTTTCACTGAACCTTTAAGTGAAAGTTTAAGATGAAGGGAATTAGATTCTTTAATTAAATCTAAATTTACATCAATTACACCACCTTTAATTATCTTGGTTTCAAAATAATCAAAAAAAGCATCTTCGACAGTAAAATTAAACAAATTTTCTTTGTTGTCCAAGCCATGAAATGGTATAATATATTGACTTAAATAGTTCACTATTTTTTCAAAAAATTTCGTGCAAAGTTATAAAAACAATTTTAATCTTTGAAAAAAAAATGAATTATTAACAATGAATAGGCTATTTATGTTAATTTGCAATAAATAGCGACTTGTTAATTTGTTTTTTTCAAGGCGATTCTAAATGTTGTTCCAACACCAATTTCAGAGTGTTTTACAAACACTTTCCCCATGTGATATTGCTCTATTATTCTTTTCACTAAAGACAATCCGAGACCCCATCCTCGATTTTTTGTAGTATATCCCGGACTAAAAACCGTTTTAAAGTCTGATTTTGGAATACCTTTGCCAGTATCTATAATGTCGATAAAGAAAGTTTTTGCAGTACTACCTGTTTTTACAAGTACTTTTCCCTTGGTTCCAATTGCATCAACAGCATTTTTGCATATATTTTCAATTACCCATTCAAATAGTTCAGTATTAAGTGGCAAAACATTCTTTTCGTTGTTGCTGAATTCTGTAGATATTTCTATTGACGCAGGTACCCTCGTTTTAAGATAATTTAAAGAGTTTTCTATTACAAGATTTACTTCAGTAGGTATAAGATGTGGTTGAGAACCTATTTTTGAAAACCTTGCTGCAATTTTTTCAAGTCTTTGTACATCTTTTTCTAATTCGATAGATAGTCCAGTACCATTATCTGTATCCTTTATTATTTCGACCCAGGCCATTAGTGAAGAAATTGGCGTTCCTAGCTGATGTGCAGTTTCTTTTGACATACCTAGCCATACCTGGTCTTGTTCTGCGCGTCGCGAAATGCTAAAAGCAAAATATGCCATAAGAATGAAAAGAAAAACAATACCTAGTTGTATATAGGGATAATAGTGCAGCTGTTTTAAAAGAAGAGAGTCGGAGTAATAGATTTTATTTAACTCAATCCCATCATCAGTTTTAATGATAAAATATTCTTTTTGATTATTTTTAAATTCTGTAAGTTTAGTTTTTTGATATTCTGGAGTTTTCATTTTTATTGAGTCGATATTGCGATAGGACAAAATATTGTCATCCATATCAACAAGAATTACAGGAATTGTCTCATTGTTTCGCAAAACTTCGAACAAGAAACTTACATCTTGTTCTGGGTCCGAATTTATAAGCTGTTGAGTAGCTTCTGCCCATAACTCTATTCGCTTATGTTCTTCTTCAGACAGCTTATTCATTAATGTATTTGTGTACCAAAGAGACACTGCTCCAATTGCTATTGCACAAAGAACGAGTAAGAATTTCCATTGTCTTTTTTTTCGGTAAATCTTCAAAATAATAGTATTTGTGTTTAACTAAACGTGCTAATTCAACATTTATTTTCAATAATAGTTAAGAGATGTAAAAATAATGAATTTATTTTAGGGAACTTCTAATAATTATTTTCTTTCAAGAAACTAATTGTTAGAAGTTCCCTTAATACAATGACAAGTAGTAAATTATTTGAATTATTTGTGTTATGATCAAGCTTAATATTAAGCCCCAAAAGATTAGATAGACAATGATTTGGCGTGCATTTATTATTATGTTCGAAATTAGTAATGCGAGAAAAGGAAAAAGCAAAACGACAGATTCATTTGTTGCATGTGGGCTAATGAAAAATATACTCAAAACCGCAAGAATAATAACTAATGAAATCTGAAACTTTCGTGTGGAAACTTTTCGGGGAATATTAATTAAAAACCTGCTTAGTAATGCCACTAAAGATAGAATCAATATTGGACTAAAAACTAATGCGATGAAAGTTGTGTATTTGACGGTGGAGTATTTTGTCTCCAATGCAGATTTTATTCCTGAAAAAAATAATGGTAAATCCCCAAAGAGCCAAATCAAACAAATGCCAACCAATATCGTTAATAAGAGGCCTGAAAAGAACATAGTGATTTCTCTCCATTTAATTGGTCGAACGATAATAATAATAATAATAATGATTGGGATTATAAAAATTAATTTATGAAATAAGAATATTGATATTGCTGTCAAAATGCCTGCATCCAGCATATTTGAATATACTTTTGTGTAATTGTAAGAATTGAAAATTCTGATAACAGCAAGAAATAGTGTTAAAGAAACAATTGTTTCAGGTAATATTCTTTGGACATTAATGAAAATTCCAGTAAGCAATACGAAAATTATACCGGGGCTTTGATAACCATTTTCGACAATCATCAAGCTTGAATTAGATCTTATAATAATTGCTGCAAATAAATACAATAAGATAAAAGAAATTCCAGCAGATAAATACTTAAAAAAGACTGTTTCTGGAAAGTTTGGAATTAACCAATTTGAGACTTCATAAGTTTCTATTGGAGTTGGCATATAATAGAACTTAAACCCCCAAAGCACAAGCATTAATGCCAGCATCAGCAGGTAGTTTAGTGGGGTGTTTAATTTTATCGTTCTAATCATTTAAGGTCAAATCCGAGATCTGTGCGATAATACATTTTTTCAAAGTTTATATCTTTTGCAGAGCTGTACGATTGTTCTAGAGCGCTAAATATATTTTCTCCGAAAGATGTTAATGCAATTACTCTACCTCCAGAAGTTACTATTTTATTATCGATAGTTTTTGTTCCAGCATGAAAAAGTATTGTGTTTTTTACGTTTTCAAATCCAGATATTTCTTTGTTTTTTTCGTATGCTTCAGGATAGCCACCAGAAACTAACATTAGTGTTGCAGCAGCTCTTTCATCAAATACAGGTGTTATGTTTTTTAAATTCTTTTTTGCAGCAGCCAGTAAAATTTCTGTTAAATCTGATTTAAGTCTTGGTAAAACAACTTCTGTTTCTGGATCTCCCATGCGAACATTGTACTCTATTACAAATGGATTGCCTTTAACGTTTATCAGACCAAAGAAAACAAAGCCAGTATAGTCCATTTTTTCAGATTTAATCCCATTTATTGTTGGAATGACAACCTGAGTCATTACTTTGTTCCTATATTCTTCATTGTAAAACGGTACAGGAGAAACTGCACCCATTCCCCCTGTGTTAAGCCCAGTATTGTTTTCCCCAATTCTTTTATAATCTTTAGCTTCAGGAAGAATAACAAATTCTTCTCCATCAGTTATTGCAAAAACGGAGCACTCAACACCATCGAGGAATTCTTCTAGTACAACTTTTTCACTAGCAGCACCAAATTTGCCATTTAGCATTGTGTCAAGCTCTTTTTTTGCCTCATCAAAATCTTCAATAATTAAAACACCTTTTCCGGCAGCCAGGCCATCTGCTTTGAGAACATATGGAGGGTTCATAGTTTTAAGAAAAGCAATAGATTCTTCAAAGTTCTCTTTCTTTGCTGTAAAGTATTTTGCTGTTGGGATGTTGTATTTTTGCATGAATTGTTTTGCAAAGTCCTTACTTCCTTCTAACATTGCTCCGAACTTAGAAGGACCAATTATCATTAAATCATTATGTTTAGGAGATGCTTTAAAGAAATCTGTAATTCCATTTACTAATGGATCTTCAGGTCCAACAACTAGCATTTGAACATTTTCGGTTTCAATAAAGTTTGAAATTTGTTCAAAGTTCTTTGCGTCAAGATTTACATTTTGTGCAATAGCACTTGTTCCAGCATTGCCAGGAGCAACAAAAACAGAATTTACTTTTTTGCTTTGTGAAATTTTCCAAGCAAATGTGTGTTCGCGACCTCCTGATCCTAAGATTAAAACATTCATTGTTGAGTCGTATTTTTGTTTCAACAAAAATATAAAAAATATGGAATGTGGCGTTTTTTTTTTGTCCTATTCAAGATTATCTAAACACTAGAATAAAATCTATTCTTTAATAAACCTTGTTGTGAAAGTATATTGCAAATTTGAGACTTTGATGATATAAGTTCCCATAGATAAGTTGCTTACATCAATATTTGATATTCCTGAAGATTTAACTTTAGTGATGAACCTTCCATCTATATTATAAATAGTAATATTAGATATGCATTTTTCATCAAGTCTGACCGTAATATTGTCAGTACAAGGATTTGGGAAAACATCAATTTTTGGCTTGTCAAATGAAGAATTTGTAGGTTTATTTACTGTAAAATCTCCATATATAGGAAGACTAATATGGCTAGGTTGTACAGTGTTGAAAGCAAGAGAGTTCGTGCAAGTTCTAGGACTCATTTCTGTTCCATCAAAAGTGTAAGTTTTTTCATCATTAGGCTTCCTTTTGAAAAACTCATTATCATTTAGAGGTAAATTCGAAGACGACATATATCTTGGGTAATTACCACTGCTAATTAATATCTTTACTTGGTGATCTTTTCCAAATGTATATGCTATAGGAAGTAGGTCAAACTCATACTTATAAAATGTGTCGCTAATAATATTTGAGAATTCAGCATCAGGGTCTTCGTTTCCATTAAATCTTGTTCGTACATATTCTCTTGCTCTTGCATTAACACAACCTTCAACTACAAAGTATTCTTCCCCAGTTGGATAAACATCAACAATTCTCACAAAGAAGTCGGTGTTTGTTGGGATCGAACTTTGTCCTTCAATTTCTGATGAGGCATAAATAGTAGCTTTGGGGAATCCAATTATACAAAGAGAATCGGCAATTGCTTCAGATGTGAATTTTACAACTCCTTCATGATCCATTGTATAGCTTGCAAAGTCTGGATGAGCCAAGTTCATTTGTCCTTGACTTGCTCTGGAATTATCAGGAGTTTTTACAGTCATATTTCCCCCACCTACTGTTAAAACAGGATTATTTGGGTCGTGAGTGAAGGATGTAGTTCCTTCGTCTACTTCTGGAGGTAATGTACTTAAGTTCTGATTGTTTCTGAGATAAAAGTTAGTGTAGTTTATGTTGTTATAAAATGGGAAAGAGTCAGATTCATGCCAGTAATTTCCGACATTAGAGTTTTCGGGAATTCCATCATTTATTGGCCCAGGGACATAGAATCGAACATTTGCGATATCTTCAAAATATCCTTCAGTATTATCGGGAGGTGGCTCACTAATATTAAAAATAGGGTCTTCAATTGCTGGGGCATTGTATGTAATTATATTTATTTCACCATTAATGTTTACTTCAATAGGAACATCAGCGAGTTCTTGCAATCCACACAAATATGCAATAAATTCTGAATATGGGATAATGTAATCTTCAGCAGGAATTCTGACAGAATATATTGGGTTTAGAACTTGCCATTCTATAGCCTCAGGAATAAAAAACTTTGGAGCACTATATCCTTGTTTTTCATTTAAAGTAGCTCTAAACCATTTGTAAATCTCCGAATCGAAAATGTTTTCTTCAGTAGTTGATAGATTCTCAACATTGGCAATGTCAAATTTTATTAAGGTTGAAACATTTTCCGGATATGTTATATCTCCTGTTGTTTGTGATGTAATAGTTTGATGAGCCCAAGGTCCAATTATAAGTTTTTGGAAAGATTTATTTCCATGATCATCATTAATATTATTTACAGTTTGATTGTAAGTATATATTTGTCCATCAATAAAAATATCCCACCAACCCGTTAAATGATACATCGGAACATCCATATTTGAATATCTGGAATAGTTTCCATTTATATCGCCTTCTCCTTCTAAATCAACTCTTGCTGAACTTGCATCCATGGAGCATCTAAACGGTGAATTTGGGTAATATCCGGGAATGTTTCCATTGTTTGATGAGTCCAACATAGTTCCAATGCATGCATAAAATGATTCCTCCAGATTTGTAAGTGAGTAATCAGCAAAGCTATGAATTGTGTTGTCGATACTAAAATCGGATGCATTTAGTGCTTCATCATTAATATCCTGAAGTTGGCCACCTATCCAATTATCTACAATTGCTTCTCGATAAACACCATTTTGAACCAATGTTACCCAATATTGGTCTGCTGTAGCGACAATTGGGAACAAGCTTTTTAACCCGGGCTCTTCTGGATTTATTTTGTGTGCAGCAGCAGCAGTATATTGAGAATTACCTAACGCAGATGCGCCGTACATGCCAACGGTTCCATTACAAAGTAAAATTGTATCGTTTATTCCATCTCTATTAACATCGTAAATTCGTGTTAAGCTATCAAGGATAAAATTAATCGAATTATAACCATCTTCATGCTTGTTTGCATTTCTAATATCAGAAAAATCTGTTATATCCAAACTGTGTTTTATATCTGGATGATAATCGTTTTTGTTCCACGAATCGCTATACATTGGAATATATGCCCCTTCTGAGGCATTGCAACCTCTCATATCTTGCATAGCATAACTAAACCCTAGTATAGATACAACTTGTCCATATTCTTCGGAACTTTGTTTGTCGTAAGGTGTTCTTGTTAGCAATACTGGAATTTGATACGGATTTGGGTTTATCTCATTGTTTACACTATCATAAATAAGGTATTGGATACCTCTTGGAATTACTTGTACTGGAGTAGGTCCAACTCCAGGAAGGTCAATTGTGACCATCATTGAGTCTCTTGTAATTGGAAGGAATATATCTGTTTCCAAATGCGTGCCATCAGGCATTGTAAATTGCACTGATTCTTTCAATGAAAAATCGTTAATCTCATCAAGAGTTCCATTTAGAGTTTGGCCATAAACGGTAGATGTTACTATTAAAATAGTTAAGCAGGTAAGTATTGTTTTCATAGATTGGTTTTTAGTTATATAATTTTTCTAAATATAGTTGTTTTTTTTGAAATTCTATTATATTAAAAATGTATAATAACAGGATATTTCATTTAAGTTATGTATGGTTTATTTAGCACTGCTTTTGTTAAGGATTACATAAACTAACTCTATTTCATGATTGAAATGCAATATCTAAAATTAGGTGGCAATTCGCATTATTGAGTAGGAAAAACACTAGAAAAATTCGTAAACATATTTGATGATATATTCGTTGTATTCTTGTTTTATAAGATTGTTGTTTTCATCGAAAAAATCGGTATGACTGTTGGTTTCTTCACCACCAGGACTAAATTGGGATTCAACTACAGATCCATCTTCCTTATAAACCATTTTTAATTTAGCTCCAGACATAGAGAATTGCTCTATTGGGCGATTTGTTTCATCGTATTCTATCTTAACCCAATCTAGAGTTTTCCCTTTTCTATTTAGAGTTTTTACTGCTTCTATTTTGTTTGTATCTGTATAATAATAGTGATGAGCTTTTTCTAGTTTGCCTTTTGGGTCTAGTTCTTCTCTTAAAATTAGGATTCCTTCGTCGTTATATTTGTTTTTCTGTGCTTCTGTTAACTTGTTGTATTCGTTGAAAACTTTATTAGAAATAATATTTCCATTTTCATTTATTTTTACCTCAGTAATCTCTTCGATTTTATCATCTTCGTCAAACATTGACACTCTAACTGTTTTACCATCATCAAGGCGCTCATATTTCTTAATTGAAAACCAACCTTGTTTGTTGTCTGTTCTTTCACTTAAGAGTTTACCAGACTCATTGTATTCGTATGTTTTTATTTCCTCAATATCATCTATATGGTTTATGGATGTTTCTTTAATTGGTTTTCCTTTTGCATCAAATTCTGCCCTTAATTCCATAAGAAGCTCTTCATTTTCATCATATTCTTTATTGTAAATGATGTTTCCATGTTCATCAAACTCTTGAACCTCTATTAGTGCCTCTTTATCAGCAGAATTATTGGTTTGTCTGAAAGTTTTAATCAATCGAACTTTATTAGCCATGTCGTTTAAATATTTTTAATAAAAATATAATATATTTTGCAAAAGAGTAAATTTATTACTCTAATATTGGTCAAATTCAGTATAAAATTGTAAAATTGCTGAAAATTTTAGATTTGGACAAACAATTAAACAAAAAATATTATTTCATTATTAATCCTAATGCAGGTAATGAGGGTGGCGGCCGCGAATGGCCAAAAATCGAGACAATGCTTAAATCTAATAGTATTGAATTTGATTTTTCTTTTACAGAAAAGGTTGGTCACGCTGAAATTATCGTACAGGAAAAAATTGTAGAATCATACAGAAAGTTTATTGTTGTTGGTGGTGACGGGACACTTAATGAGGTGACTAATGGGATTTTTAAACAAAAACACGTAGCTACAAACGAAATTTATTTAGGTCTTATACAAATGGGAACCGGGAATGATTGGGCTCGTTATTACAATATGAAACCGGATTATCAGGAAGAAATGGAAAGGCTTAGAGAATGCCCTACGAAGCTTCAGGATGTTGGAATAGTCGAATATTTATTTGAGGGCGAGGAAAGGTCTTCTTATTTTATTAATGTTGCCGGACTATGCTTTGACTCTACTGTCGTTAAAGCAACTAATGAAATGAAAGAAAGAGGCAGAAGGACAAAGTTTGCATATCTAATTAGTTTGCTTAAAAGCCTTATAAAGTATAAACCATGGCATTTGAAAATATTTATTAATGGAGAGGTCCTTGAGGGAGAATTCCTATCTATTAGTATTGGAAACGGAAAGTTTTCTGGTGGTGGAATGATTCAAACACCAGAAGCCGTGATTGATGATGGCTATTTACATGTTACGATATATCAAAATATGCCAAAATTTAAAATTGTAACAAATGTAAAAAAATTGTATAATTCTAAAATTTTGACAATTAAAGGGATTCGTTCATATAAGACAAAAGGTTTTAGAATAGAATCGAAAGAAACAATTTTTGCCGAGACAGACG
>CAZUQY010000033.1:0-15545 GCA_964622935.1 uncultured Bacteroidales bacterium
ATAAGCCAACAGATGTGAATGGTTTATTTGGTTTCGGGAAAAAGCAAAACAAAATAAAAAAACCCAAAAAAAGTAAAAAATCAAAGAATCCTTTATTACAATAAAAGATGGTAGAATTAGATAGTAATGTAGATACTGGAAGACAATGGATATTTGGTCTAATTTTTATGTTCATTTTGGGAATAATGGCTATTATAATTATTCCAATTTTGGCGGACCAAGTAGCTCCAGCGATGATTGCAGCATCAACATTAACAGGAGCAGATTTAACATTGTATCAAAGTCAAGTAGATTTTATTATGTTTGCGGTTAAAACCACACCATTCATATTATTTTTTGTAGTGTTAATATTTTTAGTGCTATCAGTTGTGAGGAAAGAAAAAAATGAAAGACAATTTGTTGTCTAAGAAAGGTTCTGCCTTTTATCTCATTTACGGATTGTTTTTTTTATTAGTGTTAGGAACATTGTTTATTGTTTTTAACCAAATCACACAAGATAGAATCAGACCGGTATTAGAAACACCAGAATTAAATTTCAGTGTAGAAGGTCATACAGATAGTGATGGTAATGATGCAACAAATCAGACATTATCCGAAAATAGAGCAAAAACTGTTATGAACCAACTCATTACTCTGGGTATTGATAAATCTAGATTAAAATCTCAAGGATTTGGTGAATCAAAACCAGTAAATGATAATACTTCTGCAGAAGGAAAAGCCCAAAATAGAAGAGTGGAATTTGTAAAGTTCTAATTATTACAGTCTCTATTAAAATCACTTGAAAATGAATAAAAAAGAAGGTATTATTAAAAGAATAAATAAGTCTGTTCTAGTTGCATTTTTATTATTCCTATTTTTCAACTTGAATGCTCAGGTATCAGAATATACAAGCATTGAAAATGCAGTTATAGGGCAATTTAAAAAATCGATTGATACATTGAGAAGTTCTATAAAGCAAACAGATCCTTATGGAATTTGGATAAGTGTTATGATTTCTGAGATACGAGAAGGTGATACAAAAGGCACACTTTATCAGAACGACACCATCTTTGGAGAGATTCAAAGAAAAGCTAAAGATTTTGTTAGGTCACAGAAGTTTTGGGGTTTTGAATTTGATAATGAGAGAATAGAAGTTATAAAACCAGGCAAATACATTTATGCAGTAGGCATTTTTGCTGAGTTAGTTACAAATAATCCAGCAGAGTATTCTGTCTCTTTCATTTCATATACATATAAGAAAAATGTAAATGGGAAGCTCTATCAATATGTAATCCATACAAGTGCCGCAGCTCTCATAAGAAAACCAGATAATGGTTCAATTGTAACAGATGTTTACTATTATGATAAAGATGGTAATGCTTTGTTGTGGGATAAGACGTGGGGAGATAAAATGCCAGAAATTGCTTATACTCGTATTGCACCTGGAAATGATGAATCAAACACAAAGAAAAGTGATACGATTTATCGCTCTCCTGATATTGGTGGGAAACTTGCAATTGCAGATACTTACAATCCTGGATATTACATGCCAATTGTAAAATTCAGAGGATGTACACAGAAGTTTACATACTACGCTAGGTTTCAAGAATATGAGGCTGTGTTACGATTAGAAAAAGATAAAGTTCATTGGAAATACCTAACAACTTTTGATGATGGTACAGTTATTCCTGAGTCAACATTAAAAACGGAGACTATGAGGGCAGGAGATTTAAAATCTTTCTATAGTAAAGGTAATACTATTAAAGGTAAAGTCCTTGATAATGATGGTAATGCTGTTAAGGAACGTGTGACAGTAGTGTTGTGTCCAATGTATTTGCCTGCAGACTATACTGATCGAAGAGTGAGTTCAAAGTCTGATGGATCGTACGAGTTCAATGATGTTGAATCTGGGGTGTATAGCATTTATGTTGTTGGAAATAAAAAGAAATCAAAAACAATAGAAGTTTGTAATTGCCCACAAAATAAAATTCATGAGACTCAAAATTACACATACGACAAAATCAATGTTAACTATAAACCTTTACTATATAGCATTACAGCAGAATATACCAATCCTAAATTATTAAATGTTAAATATAGATGGGACAATGTAACTATAGGTTTCCCAGAGAACCTATCTGTTTTACCACCAGAGGCAAATCATGTTGGTAATGAAGATCTTGAAATGTACGACATAAAACCACCTTTTACGATTACCTTACCCCCTTATGGGAAGTTTAGTTTCTATAGCAATATGCCAGAGCGTAACGAAGAAGGATATCTTGTAAGTAAAGAAGTCCTTCATGGAAATTTTTCCGAATGTAATATAGATGGAGGTACATTTGTAATAAAAAAAGTGGCTGTTGAATCGCCTTATATTTTTGCCTTTCTAGAGTTTAGTGTTGAACTTATCACTGAGGACTCCCCAGTACCTTTAATGTTCCCAGTTGCTGTTGGTTGTCTAAATGATGAAGGACCATATACATTTAAATGGAATAAACTCGATGAAGTTATAATAGCAAAATTGAATAGTGGAGAATCGGCTGTTAAAACATTGACAAATCAGGACGGTGCAAAAATGGTAATAAGGTTTAAACCTCAAAAGTAGAAACCTTAATAGTGTATAATGCACAGGTTTAAGATGGGATAATTTATTTACACATTACAGAATGTTTGAGAAATACTTATAAATATAAATCAAAAAAAGATGAAAAAAATAGTAGGGATTTTAATATTTGCGTTTGCTGTAGTTACATTAAATGCACAAAACGAACAACATGTTTATGGAATTAAATCTGGATATGTGGAGTATGAATTAACAGGAAGTACTATTGGAACAAAGAAAATATGGTGGGATAATTATGGCGAGCAAACTAGAACTGAAATAAATTCAACATCAACGACAAAAATGTTCGGAATAGAAAATGAAGTTGTCGAAAATTCTATCATTATTATAAACGGAGATAAGTATTGGGCAATTAATTTGGTTGATGAAACTGGAATGACTGGCAAAACAAATAAGTCTGATGCATCAATTACCGAAGGAATGACAGAAGCAGAAAGGGAAGAATATATTAACGGAGTAATGGAAGCTTTTGGTGGTGAAATTATCGGAAAAGAAACAATCAATGGAGTTGTTTGCGAAATATTTAAAGTGTTTGGGTCAAAATCTTGGATGTATGAGGGAATTAGCCTAAAATCTGATGTTTCTCTTATGGGAATTGAGAATTATGAAATGTCAACCAAGTTTGAAAAAGATATAACAATAAATGCAAGTCAGTTTATAGCACCTGAAAATGTTGAATATACAGATATGGATGCTATGGAAAAAGATATGTATAACGAAATGTATGAAGATTACGAAGATGATGAATAGCTAAAGACATTCCCAATATTATCATGGTTTTAGTTCAACCTAATTCCTTCTGCTGTAATGGTAGAGGGGGTTTTTTATTAAAGTCAAAAATATTCTACATTATAAATAAACAAATATGCATTACAAGTGTTTTAGATATAGATAATTAACTAATCATAAAAAACACGAAGATCATGACAGAATCCAAAACTACAGAAATTTTAAAAATGGCCATTTTAATGGAGCATCGTGGAAAAGCATTTTATAAAAAAGTTGCTGAACAAACAGATAACGAAGAAGTGAAAAACATCTTCAATATAATGGCAGATGAAGAACAATTACATATTGAATTTCTGTCAGAGCAATTTGCTTTTTATCAAAAGAATAATAAATTAAATCCTGATAAAATTAATTTATCACATACAGATGAAAGTATTGCAAATATAATACTATCTAAAGATTTAAAAGAAAAACTTTCTGCTGCAGGTTATGAAGCTGCTGCCATTTCAGCTGCAATAGATATGGAAAAGAAAGCTATCACCCTATATTCTGAAAGAGCAGAGAGTGCTACAGACCTTAACGAAAAAGAACTATATAAATGGTTATCAAACTGGGAAAACGATCATCTTCAGATTCTTGCTCAACTTGATAAAGAACTCATGGAACAAGTTTGGTACGACAATAGCTTTTGGCCGTTTTAATTTCGGAGCAAAAATATTTGCCATGTTTTTTGGCGAGAAATTTGCCATTCCAGCAAATTTCGTGACAAAAACTAATCTTAAAATCCTTAATAATACAATTGTCTCATATTAGTTTATTTTGTATTTTTAGGCTTAATTTGAAAAACAATCCAGACATGTTAAGCAAAAAAGATGTTAAATATTTGAATGATATTAAAATTACCGAAGAGTCTATAAATGAACAAATGGAACTTCTCAAAAAAAATGACAGCTATTTAAATATACATGCTCCTGCAACACCAGACAAAGGAATTAAACATGTAGAAAATATCAACAAATATGTAGAACTATTCGATAGCAAAACATCTAAGTACAAAATTTGTAAATTTGTCCCAGCTTCAGGAGCAGCAACAAGAATGTTTAAACGTCTTATTGTTTTCGAGCAAAATCCAACAATTGATAATTTTAATGTTGGAGATACGTTTTCTGTACAAGCAGGATTTGAGAGAATAAAGGATTTTGCATTTTTTGACACACTAAAATCTTGTGAAGATTACTCTGACGAACCTGCTAAACTTGCAGAATCAATCCTTGATTCATGCTTAGGGTATGGTGGAATACCTAAAGGTCTTATTGAATTCCATAAATATCCTGCTGGATCAAGAACAGCATTTGAAGAGCATTTACACGAAGCATGCACACTTAGTTCAAATGAAATAGACATTCACCTAACAGTTTCTCCGGAATTCATAGACGACTTTAAAACAAAGCTAGAAGAAATCAATAAGAAAACCGGGTTTAAAATCAATGTGACTTTCTCCGTACAGGAAAAGTCGACAGACACTGTTGCTCTGTACGATGATGGATCAATTGCAAGAGATGAAGACGAAAAACTTCTTCTTAGACCTGGGGGACATGGAGCATTGATTAAAAATCTGAATAAAATTGATGCAGATATTGTATTTGTAAAAAATATAGATAATCTTACTCATGGAGATTACCTAGCAGAAACTGTAAAACACAAAAAATTACTTGGTGGAATCCTAATTGAAACAGCAGAGACGATAAAACAGATAAATTCTGAACTAAAAAATTCTCCTAATAAAAATCAGATTGATAATGCAATAGTTTTTCTAAAAGAAGAATTTAATGCAGATTTTAGTAATTCTAAGTCTATTGTCCATGATATTTTAGAGTACATCAATAAACCAATTCGGGTATGTGGAATGGTGAAAAACACTGGAGAACCTGGTGGCGGGCCATATTGGGTAAAGAACTCAAATAAAATAAGTTTACAAATTGTAGAAAAAGCTCAAATTGACCTATCAAAAGTAGAACAATCTGCTCATTTATCAAACGCTACACACTTTAATCCTGTCGACTTGGCATGCTACCTATACTCACCAGATGGGGAAAAGTTTGATTTAAATAGTTTTGTTGACAAAAATGCTTGTTTTATTTCAGAGAAGACACATCTAAGCAAAAATATTAGAGTTCTTGAACATCCCGGGCTTTGGAACGGCGCAATGTCTGATTGGTTAACTATTTTTGTTGAAGTACCACTAATCACTTTTAATCCTGTGAAAGAACTAAATGATTTGCTGCGAGCAATGCATCAGCCTATGAATTCATAAAGAATTATTTTCCCTTTGAAGTCAAGTTTATTTTCACACCTCCATTTACAGAAAATCCAGGAGTTGGAACATTTGCAATATCAAAATATTCTGCATTTGTTATATTATTAAATGCAACAAACAAATCAAAATACTTAAACTCGGACTCTAGTTTACAATTTAATAAAGTAGTTAACCTGTAATTTCTAGTTTCTGTATATGCTCCCAATCCACTGTCAAAATACAAATATTCACCATTTCGTTGAAACATATTCAATGACCATGAAGCTGAAATATTACGATAAATCTTATGTTTTATTCCGACAATCATTTTATGTCTCAAATGGTCCAAGGTATATTTTGACTCAAGACCTGCAGATGACTTATCCTGATACAAATATGTGTATGACAACCACATTCTTTGAATAGGGAACGATTGCTGAAAATCACTGTAAAGAAATGACATTTCTACTCCTCTAGTTGTAAGCTCCGTAAGGTTTTCTGTCTTCCATTTAATTGACTCTGCTTCCTTTACCCAAGCAATAATATTTTGTCCACTTCTGTTAAATAAATTAAGTGTTAACAATGAGTTTTGGTTTAAATAATATCTCAAACCCACATCAACAGTTAGTGCTGACTCTGGCATTAGATTACTATTCCCTATATTAGATGGGCCATTATAATACAACTCCGTAAAAGTAGGAATGCGCATTGCTTTATTAATACCGGCTTTTACCATAAGCTCAGATGATATTCTGTAACCTATATCTCCACCATAATAAAAATTCCAATCATATTTTTGATTCCAGTATACCAAACCACCTACATTTATCATCCATGATTTTTTATAATATCCATGTTGTAAAAAAACACTCAGATTATCTCTAATATCAGATTTTGAATAAATACCATCAATAACTTCATCCAGTTCGATTCCTAGAACATTAGAATAAATTTGCTCTGTTCTATAATCAATTCCTATTGCAGATCTGCCAAATCTCCACTTATTTTCGATATTAAAACCACTTCCATAAATATTTGTGAAATGGTTATTATGCCCGTTATACCATGAAACAGTGTCTTGCAAATTGCTGTTTATCCATAAGCCATCAAAAGAAGTATAATACCCCTCTCCTTCTCTGAATAACTGAAATTGATCCTTTAGCCCACGATAATAAATATTATAATCCCATTTAAACTTTTGACCGCCAGAAAGTTTTAATGCTGCGAATCCAGTCCTAACTTTCTCAAATTGGAATAAATACATCGGACTATAAAAACTATTAGACCCAAAATCCTTACTTAAGAATCCAGCCATTACTTTCAACTTCACTGATTTTATATCCGTATTATTTTCATAATAAATGCTTTTTCGATTATAATCCGTGTTTTCAGTAAAGCCATCAGAAAATGAGTAATTCACAAAAAGTGTATGTTTCAATTTTCCGGTAATCATATGTATTCCAGCATCAGTACTAGATGTATTAAAACTTCCGAATGAAACATTTAAGTCAAATTCATTCTTCATAGGGATATTGCTAATAAAGTTTATTGCACCGGTAAGGGCGTTTGGCCCAAATATTCTTGACGCTGGACCGTAAACAACTTCAACACCATCAATACTATTAGTACTAAGTGGAATATTCAAACTATGATGTCCTGTCTGTGGATCGCTTAGATTTATGCCATTTAGTAAAACTAAATTTTGGTCAAAACTTCCACCTCTAATACTCAAATCAGACTGAACTCCACTAAAAGACCTTTGTCTGATATCCACTAAAGTATTGCTCTTTAAAACAGATCCAAGATCACCGCCAACTGTTTCATTTATTTGTTTTTTGTCTAAAATCTGAAAGCAACCCAGATTTTCATTCCCCTTTATTGAAATCCTAGATGATTTTATCTCAATTTCACTTAATACAATAGTATCTAGCTCTTGTGCTAATATACTATTAGACAATAAAATATGCATTATAATAAAAAACAAAAAGCTTCTTTGCAACCTCATTTTATTTTTTTGCAAATTTTGAATTAAATTATGATAAAAAAAAATCTTTTAACTTTTTGTTTTTAATAAGTTATTGAATGTTGCATAATGTGTAATAAGTATTGTACTAATTTTAAACCCTAGAAATACTAAAACAAATGAGAACATTTTTAACAATACTGTTAATTGCCGTCTCTTTTCATACTGCATTCTCACAATATAGTATCGGAGAAGATGGAGAGCCAAAAATCAAGCGGTCCTACAAGCTGAGTGATTTTAGTCTGCACTATTCAGGTGCAATATTTGACTTTAGTTCATCATATCTTAATCATATGCATGAGTTGAATAATTATAGTGCTCCTCAATGGAATAATACGGATTCAACAACAAAACATAATAATCGTTCTGAAATATACACTAGATTAACTTTCAGCAAACAACTTGTTAATCAAGAATCCAGTTTATATGGAAACTTTTCTGTAGGATTATGTCTTGGCATTGGAAATCGACTTGATGCGGCATATATTTCGGAATACAAAAGCAACTATGCCTCGGCAATTATCAATTCAAATCCCGTAACTAATCTCGACACAATCATAATTTTACAAAACGAATATCGCCATCAATCTACTGAGATTGGGATTGATTTGGCTTATACAATAAGCTCTCCACCAAAACCAACTCTCAAAGGTGAATTTGGAGTTGGCTTAACTGCAATGTATACTGTTAATGGACATATCTCATTTACAGATTCAGAATCAATTGTTATAAGTTATCTGGATCAATTTAGTAGACAACAAACCTTTAGAAATTTATACAGTAACACAGAAACCCTTTCTGCTCAACCGCAGTTAATATTAAAACTTTATGTGCCTGTAATCTTATCGTACAAACTCAATAACAGAGGCAATTTCGCACTCTCAACTATGATTAGTGGAGGGGTTGAATTTCAGAAACCCAAATCAGGAAATTTCTACTCATACCCTTATTTTACAATTGGAATTGGCTTTAAACACTTCTTCTAATTTAAATATAAATGATAAAGCTATTAAAAAAGAGCTTGAAAATAAAATTGCTAAACTAGTGCTATCAGAAAATGTCGACAAAAAAAGCGACTTAGTCTTTTACTAATGTCGCTTTTTGTCATGAAAGCATAATATCTATTTTGTTTCTAAATACTCGTCTAATTCATCAATTGTCATCTCAAATCCAAATGAGTCATTCACTTTATAATAATTATTTGCATCATAAACATAATCATATGCAAACATTGCAAAATCAAGTTTTGTATCCTCAAAATCAAAAACTTTATTCATATCTCTGACCTGTGCTGAAGTCATACAATTGGCCTTGCAAATTTGTTTTGCAACAATAAATTTATCATCCTCAAAGGTTTTAGATTCAACACTTGAAATTGCCTCACCAAATTCTGCACTCGACATAGCATATGAACAACGTGAGCTAACCGGAATATTTTGACTTTCAATTTCCTCACCATAGATTTCTTCATCCACTGAAACATTTGAAGAAGTTGTAATCGTAGTAGTAGTTGTAACTGTTTCTGTAGCTTCAAGATCTGAATCTAAACCGGCTGCATTGATATTAATATTCATGCTAACATTCTCTTCACCAGTACCAGCTGTTACATTCATTCCGTTTTCACTAACTGAAACATCCATATTAACCTCATCACCACCTGCATCGGTTGTAACAATCATCCCATTCTCATCAGCAGAAAGTTCCATATTAACACCTTCTTCACCAATACCACCATCAACAGAAATATTACTATCACTTGTCGAAATACTCACATTCATATCAATATTTTCAGAGGGAACATTATCAGTTGTTACAGTCGATGTTGTTGTAATAATTTCAGTAGTTGAAGTAACAATTTCTTCATTTGATTCTTCAACCGATTCAGGAGATTCGTAATTAACATAGCTATCATTATTATTAGTTGATGCTGATTGATCTCTTGGTGTTTCTCCCATATAGCGAAGTACGTATTTACCTTTTTTGTTTTGTTTAATAACTGCACTTAATTCCACATCTTTACTTTCTGTCCATATATTTTTAGTAAGTTCTGGCATATTATTTTCAAAAACAACTCTAACGACAAAACTCTCTCCTTTTAGATCTTTTGCTTTCACATTTGCTTCTGGACTATCATTTTGCTTTATGCTATTCACATAAAGTGTAAAGATTTCACCTTTTTCTGAAAAAACTACTAAATCGTTTGTTTGACAAAAAGACACCATACTTACAAACAACAACAACAATGCAATAAACAAATTCTTCATAAAATTCAATTTTGGTTTATACAATTTTAAACAACATTTTCCATTTAACCAAACTCTATGCCACAAAACTAAGGTGAAGCAATACTAAATTCTTTCTATGTGAAAGAACATATCCAACAACTTAATGCTTTTTAGCAATCCTATTGAGGCATTAAATACAAAATATATTTTAAGCTGTATGTTTTAAATTATGTTTGATTTTTCTAAATCAATTTGCAGCTAGCCAACCAGTTGAAAAAGCTATTTGTAGATTATACCCACCGGTATTTGCATCAAGGTCCAATATTTCACCTGCAAAACACAATCCTGACTTTATTTTTGATTCCATCGTTTTTGGATTAATCTCATTAATTGAAACTCCTCCAGCAGTTACGATAGCTTCTTTAAAACCCCTATGATTTTCAATCTCAAACCTAAAACTCTTCATCAATTGAACAATTGATTCTCTTTCTGAACCTGAAATTTGATTTGCTGGTTTTTCGGCATCAATTTTAAGCTCATCAATAAAAACCTGAATAGCTTTTTGTGGTAACCATTGTCTGAACAAATTTCCAATTTTCTTTTTTCCAAATTCATTAATATCTCTCAATAATCGCTTATCAAGTTTATCATTATCCAAAGCCGGCTTAAAATCGATTAGGATTTCAACCTTTCTATTCTCTTCAAGAGCCAAAACGACATTTCTGCTTATAGTTAGAATTACTGGGCCTGACAATCCAAAATGAGTAAAAAGCAAATCGCCGAACTCACTTACAATATGCTGATTATCAATATACAAACTTGCATTAATATTCTTTAAAGCAAGCCCTTGCATTTGGATAGCTTGTTGATTTTTAGTAACAAGTGGGACAAGAGATGGAAATGTCTTTTGAATTGTATGGCCTGCATCTTTAGCAATCTTATAACCATCTCCAGTTGAGCCTGTCCCTGGATATGACTTTCCTCCAGTGCAAACTATAAGTTTATTTGTTGATATTAAAATAGTCTTATGATTTTGCTTGCATTCAGCCCCAACAACAGATTCATTTTCGTACTTCACTCTAGTAATAATGCTATCAAAAATAAACTCAACTCCATATTGAACTGCTCGCTTATACAAAGCATCAACAACATCAGAAGCTTTTTCGCTCACTGGAAAATACCTTCCACCGCGCTCAAGCATTGTTTCAACTCCACACTCTGATAGCAAATCAAGCATTTCAGATGAAAAGAAACTCCTAAATGCAGGATATAAAAACCTTCCATCAGGATAAACTTCGTTTAAGAAATCTTTGATTTCGGCATCATTAGTAATATTGCACCTTCCCTTACCTGTTATAAGAAGTTTTTTACCGGGCACACTCATCTTTTCGATTACAAGCACTGACATTCCAAGTTCAGCAGCATGTATCGAAGCAATCAAACCTGCTGCACCGGCTCCACCAATAACCAAATCAAAATTTTTCA
The DNA here is from genome assembly GCA_964622935.1 of uncultured Bacteroidales bacterium. Taxonomy (GTDB): domain Bacteria; phylum Bacteroidota; class Bacteroidia; order Bacteroidales; family ML635J-15; genus Bact-19. The sequence goes on from CAZUQY010000033.1 coordinate 11,364, forward strand.
TAAGAATATTTCGTGTAAAAATAAAAAAACTTCGGGAACTAATCCCGAAGTTGTTTAATTAAAGCCCTTTGTAATTTTAAAAATACAAATAAACCTATGAATCGTTATGAGAAATTCACTTTAATTAGGGCTTTATTTTAACACATTTATTTTCTTTACTACTGTACCACCTTCCCCATTCAAATCAGTAATTACTGTATAGTACATACCCGAAGGATATTGGGATAAATCAATACTAAAGTCAGCATCTGTAGCAACAAATTGCTCGAGTCTGCTTCCTAAATCATTATATAAGTCTATTTTGCATCCACTAACACCAGACAATTTAACAAAATCTGATGTTGGATTTGGATACAAGCTTATACTTTTAGCAAACTGATTGTTTTCAACTTTACCTGCTTCATCATGCAACATGAGCTCTATCATTGGGACTCCAACAAAATTAGTTATAACATACCACTGGTTTGAATTTGTACCACTTAACATATACCATAAGGTTCCCCACGGGCTTGATGGTGATGTTTTATCACAACCTAGCCAAATCTGAGAATCTTCACCTCCATAGTAAAACTCAAATCCAACAAGTATTGAAGTAGCAACATATTCCTCATCAGTAATTATCATGGCGGGATCTGTAAATGCAAATGATTTCCAAGTTCCAAGATCTTCAGCTTCTATTGTTGTTAATGCAGAAGATGCCATAATAATATATGAAGAGCTATTACTATCGTATTGCCAAATATTACAGATAACCTGTGTCCCAGCATCTGTATCCTCATGAATAAATGCTCTAACATTATCTATCTCAGTGTTTTCAAAAAGCATATACTTTACTGTCAATATATCACCATCTGTTCCTCCGCCTTCCCAATACTTTGGACCAATAAACTCATCATTTATATCAGCTGCTCGCGAAAATTCTTTTTCCGTTACTTCGAATGTTACTGTCTTCGTCAGCATCTCTTTATCTTTTTGTATTTCAATTGGTATAGCTCCTGGTTCCCCAACAAAGACTGTATAAGTAACTGTATAAACCCCAACTTTTGGGTTATCTAATAAAAATTCCGTTTCTGCATTATATGCGATATCAATTGTATCCACTTCCATTTCACCTATTTCCGTTTCATTAAAACTAGTTGCATTATAAATTACTTGATTATCAGGATCTTTAACTCTTACATTACATTGAACAAGACAGCTTCCAAATCCCTTATTAACAATCTGAGCGTTAAATGCCAAATAAGCATTTTCATTACCTTCGAGAATTTCTTTAGGTATTTTTGCATAATGAGAACTGTAATGGAATTCATCTGGGTCTTCATGATAATCATAAATCTCAAAGAAATCAATTCTTGCTTCTGTTATCTCAATGTCAAATTCAGGCAAGGCATAAACTCTAACATTATCAATATAAAACCAACAAGCATCACTTCCGGCATATTGAAAAGCAATTTTTAAAGCTTCACCCTCATAATCTGAAAGGTCTAGATCCACTTCTGTCCATACGTCATATTCAAAATCGAACTCATCCTCATACCATATTTCATTCCAAGTTACTCCGTCTGTTGATACCATAACTTTTACATCAGCATTATTATTTGGATGAACCATCCAATATGGATTTGAATGAAACTCAAAAGTTAAGAATGCATTATCCGGTACTATAATATCTGGAGTTATCATCCATTCATCCTGATCTTTTATAACACCGTCACCATTATCATACTGAACTGCCGCATACTTATTAGTACTGCCTTCCTGATGCCAATGCTGATTTCCTGTACTAGAAGTGCCATTAATAATTTCCCAATTAGCAGGTGGCCATGTTTCAAAACGTTCATTTATCAGGTCATCTTTAGTATTCATATTGTCATACTCAACAATATCTCTTCTCATATCTCCCTCTCTTGATTTTTGTTTGAAAGGAGTCGGTATAACATCATACTGTGCAAATGAAAGCACAGTTATCATTAAAAATAATATTGTAATTAAATTTTTCATATCATGTATTTTTTTGGTTTCTGATGCTAAAATATTCTAATATAAAGGCGTTTGCAAATCAACTCGACCAACAACAAAAACAAATCGGCATCATTAAAGAAAGTGAATTTGTTAATAAATGTTAACGCTTCAGGTAAGACTTGGCAATCAACATATTACGACAAAACAAAATATTTTTTTCAAATTTTGACGATTCAGAAGCTTATTTCACCGATTAAAATTTGATTTTCGCAGATTTTTACTTAAAGAAATGTTAATTAAGATAACTTTAAGATATTCTCATTCGTCATATTATTAGTTTTATGAACTAATAAAGAAATAATTATGACAATAATTTCCAGATTTCAGATTCCACTAACAAAAAATAAGCGAACTCTGCGACATTTTCTATTCTGGGTCCTCTACTTAATTTTCTTCGTCCTCTACGGTCATTTTAGTTATAACTCAGACTTAATTCTTCTTATTAGAGATAATTTAATTTACTTAATCGTTGACATAACAATCTCATATTTTCTGATTTACATTACAGATTTAACGCTATCAAAAAAACAGTATATACCTCTAATGTTAATTACTATCTTGATTTTTGCATGTGGAGTGATATTATATAGGATTGTTTTTGTGAAAATTATTTGTGGTGTATTCTATGGTTACGAATTAAACAATTTCTGGGATTTTAATCTTATAAACTATCTCTATGGACTATTTTTTCCGGTAGCACTAATAAATATTTCACATTTAATAAGTAAATGGGTACATAGCCAACGTGAAATGTATGAAATTGCTAAATCAAAAATTGCCCATGAACTTAGCTTTCTTAAAATACAATTGAATCAGCATTTTCTTTTTAACACCTTAAACAACATTGATTCCTTAATATATTCAGATCCAGAATCAGCTTCCCAAACAATTGTAAATCTGTCACATTTATTAAGATACTCGATATACGAAACAAATGTTGAACGTGTTCCGGTAAACAAAGAAATAAATTACATCGCTACGTTCATTGAACTTTACGAACTTAGACTGATGGAATCGAATAAAATTGAATTAAAAATATGTGGAAATTTCGAGAACCTGCAGATCGTACCAAGATTATTCATTCCATTTGTTGAGAATGCCTTAATATATGGTAAAAAAGATGACGATTCCAAAATCTACATATCAATAACTTTTATTGGAAACAAAGTTTGTCTACATACAATGAATCAAATAAAACAAATGGATTATGACAAACAAGGCGGCGTTGGAATTAAAAATGTTAAACGAACTCTAGATCTTGTTTATAACGACAAATATAAGCTTGATATGGAAAACAAAAATAATTGGTATACCGTAAAACTCACTATAGAATTAGATTATGAAAGAAATAATGAACTGTATAATTATTGATGACGAACCTCTTGCAATAGAGAAGCTTGTTCGATTTCTAAAAAAGGTTTCGTTTATTACGATAACCGAAACCTTTAGCAACTCAATATCTGCTTTAAAATTTTTGCAATCAAACGAAGTAGATATAGCATTTTTAGATATAATGATGGATGATATCCAAGGTTTGACAGCAATAGAATTAATGAAGAAACGACCCATAATTGTACTAACAACTGCTTACGACACATACGCCATAAAGGCTTACGAGTTAGACGTTTGCGATTACTTGCTAAAGCCTTTCGATTTTAATCGATTGTATAAGGCATGTTTAAAAGCACACGAATGTTATACCTCAAAGAAAAGTGCTAGTCCAATTCAAGTTGTTCAAAACGAGTCAGAACATAGGAATTTCATATTTGTTAAAACCGCATATAAACATCAAAAAATATGTTTTGACGATATCCTATACATCCAAGGCATGAAAGACTACTTAAGAATTTATACAACATCTGATAACATTATGACACTACAAACCTTCTCAGACTTTGAAGTAAATTTGCCAAAAGATAGATTTTACAGGGTGCACAGATCTTTTTTAGTAAGTATTGACAAGATAGAGTCTATAGAAAATAAGCGAATTAAAATTAAGAATGAAATAATTCCAATAAGTACAGCAAATTATGATGAGTTTATAGACTATTTGAAAAATTTGAAAGTCATGAATCTATAAATCTTTTAAATTAGACCTATTTATTAGTCTAAAACATAAAAACAAGACTTATACTCTTGTTAAATACAAAAAAATAATTT
>CAZUQY010000034.1:0-15288 GCA_964622935.1 uncultured Bacteroidales bacterium
TATTACGATTTGCTTTCCTGCATCTCTGTTTTTTCGTGCTGTTGAAGTGAAATAGTTGTGGTTTAAAATAAATTTATATTGCATTCTATTCCATTGCTCTATAGTGTTGATTTTTCCTCTTTCAAAAAGTTCTCTAAACAAGTTTTGCGAAATTGGAATAAAGTCTGGTCTTCCTAAATAGTCAAGGTCAGCATCACAAATTATTTTTTCTAGCATGTCTTTTGGCTTCGGAGGCATTTTTGTAGCCATGATAAGTCGTTTTGTGGTCTCTATCTGATCAATAGAGAAGTTATATTTCGTAAGAGTCTGAGCAGCCATTTTTGCTCCAATTTCTTCATTGTTATCATAACTAACCATAAATCCTGCATCGTGGAATAAGGCGGCACATTTTAGCAAAAGCATTTCTTCTTCATTGACGCCTTCTTCTCTTGCAATATCTTCAACATTGTATAAAACATTTATGGTGTGTTTTAAGTTATGATAATATAGGTTGGATGGCAGATTTTTCTGAAGCTGATCCAGAATTTCTTCTTGTATCATTTTAAACCTAATGAATTGCAATTTAATAAGAAAATCTTTATTAGGAGTTTCGCGATTTGCATTTTCTGATAAAACTTTTCTAATTTCATGCACAAAATACATTTCCATCTCTCCTTTATATTTAACTTCGATTCGGCCTCGATATTGACAAACAAAGAAACTTTTAACGTGTTTGTATGTTTCTTCAGAAATATTTACTTTATTGATGAGGCCATGGCTTTCCATTCTACTGGCAATGTTTACTGTGTCTCCCCATATGTCGTATTCTAATTTTTTAGAACCGACAACGCCAGCAACAACGGGTCCAGAGTGTACGCCAATTCTGATTTCAAGTAAAAGATCGCTAGTCTTATTTATTTTTTTAATTTCACGTTGCATTTCTAGAGCAGCTAGAACTACTTCAATTGGATTGGTAATGTCTTTGTTTGGCATTCCTCCTGCACACATGTATGCGTCACCAATTGTCTTAATCTTTTCAATATTGTAATCGGTAATGATTCTATCAAAACTTGAAAATATAGTATTGAGGTGTTTTATTAACTCTTCAGGTTTTGTGCGTTCTGCAATTTCAGTAAACCCTTGTATGTCAGCAAAAAGAACAGTTACCATTTCGTATTTTTGTGACTTAGCTTTACCGGTTTTTCTAATTTCATCGGCTGCATTTTGAGGCAAGAGCTTTTTGACTAATTGTTCTGTTTGCTCTTTTTGGTATGCAAGTTCGTTTGTTCTGTCTTCTACCAATTTTTCAAGACTGTATCTTTCTTTTGCATGACGTAGTTCATTAAGTTTGAGGACTAGATAAATTATTGCACCAAAAACAATGAAATAAATAATAAAGGCATAAATAGTGCGATAAAAAGGAGGCTCAACTTGGAATGTAATATGTGCCTCATTACTTAAATTACCATATACATCTCGTGCACGTACTTTAAAGACATAGTGTCTTTCAACTAGCGCAGTATACTCTTTAAATGTTTCGTTGCTCCAATCTGACCAGTCATCATCAAATCCTTTGAGCATTACTTGGTATTCTAATTCCCCAAAAGTACTATATGCAAGAGCAGAAAAGTCAAAACGAATTGTTTTGTCCTTAAAATTGTATTTTATTATTTTCTTTGATAGGTCTTCGTTAACAGATAAATAGATTACCGAATCTTCTTTGAGTGTTATAGTTCTTATAAAGCAAGGAAAACTATTGCTTTGGACATTTGAATTTTGTTTATGATACTTTATAAGAGCATCAGAAGATCCAAACCAAACTATGCTGTCGTTTTCAGGATAAATGCTCTCAATAACAAATTCGCTTAACTGTAGAAAAGGCTTGGTAACCGGGGTATATTTTTTATTTACTCCATTAAAAACAAATACTCCAGTTTCTCGCTCATATTGTCCATCATATACACAACTGTACCATAAGTTTTTCTTATTGTCTTCAACAATCGGATAAATGTGTTTATCTCCTTTTTTAAAATCTAGACCCAGTAATGTGTCAAGTACAAATGTGTTTGATGCGTAATCATATCTGCAAACACCTTTACTAGTTGAGAATAGAGTTCCATGATAGGAATTAAATATATCAACCCAGTCGAAGAGAGTTGGAAGGCCATGTTTTTCATCATAATGAGAAAGTTCTGCGTTTGTACTTACTCCACTATAAAATCCAGTTTCAAAAATTCCGTCTTCATTTGTACCCATCCAAACGTTTCCAAAGTAATCTTCATTTAAAGATCGGATATTATAATTGAGGTCTTTTAAATACCCTAGAGTGTCAATTTTATTTGAGTTTATTTTGGCAATTAGCAAGCCGTCTTGGGCTCCGAAAAGATAGCTATTTTTAAAATAGTTCAATTTTAAAACAGAATTGTAATTTCCTTCTAGTGCCATACTGGCATTTAATCCGGTTACTAAATATACCCCTTCAGAAGTAATTGCATATAAGTAATTATTTAATTCTACAAGTTGCCAACACATGGCTCTGATATTATTAACTTTTTCGAATCTTTTTCTGAAATCAAAAACGTTGCGTTCAGAATCATAAATATTGCCTGAATAATATCTGTATAGGCCACTAGCAGTCCCAACATAAAAACTTTCCTTATAACGATGCATGGATACAACAGTGCCATTATAACCGAAAGAAGAATCAAAAAAACTTAAATCTGAATTGGTTTCAATTAAAGTTATGCCATTAAAAGTTGTTGCCCATAATTGAAATTTATTGTCAACGAAAAGATCTGTAATCTGGTTATCTCTCAAGCCGTTGTTCATGTTTACAGAATAGTAATATTTTCCAGTCAAATCAATACAGACGATACCGCCATGTTCTGTCCCAATCATTAAAAAATCATTTTTAAAAAGTTTAGCAACAGCATAATTATTAGCAGCAACAAATTCATCAACGTCAGTATATAGTGGTTTAAGCTCAGAATTATGATAAATTAAAAAACCTAGTTGATCTTTTGGTTTTATAATGAAGTCATTTGAATTAATTGGAATTAGGTCTTGAATTATAATGTTATTAAAAAGCTCAAAGTTCGTATGCTTTTTGAACTTTTTGTTTTCCCATTTATATAAGCCCCTGTTTGGCATATATATGAGTAATTGTTCATTGAATTTAAATATTTTTAGTCCTTCAGCATTAGATTGTTCCAGTTCTAGGGTATCATTTGAGTATATCAGTAATTGATGCGATGTAGTAAAAAAGACCTCATCTTTAAGGGCTATAATTTGTTGAATCTGACCAGGTTTAATCTCTTTGTAGAAGTCAAAATTTTTGGGAGTCATTAACCCGTCATTAAATTCTATTTTACCTAATTGATTATATCCACCAAAGAAAATTTCATTTTTTGAATTTATTTTCAATACTGGTCTGCCTGATATATCAACTGTTCGCCATGATGAATTGTCAAATTCCATTATTCCGTTAGAATTTCCGAAGTACATCATCGAATGTTGATCCTGCAATACACAATAATTTTGGCTTTCCTGTCCGTAGTCTTTTGGGGAATAGTTTTTAAGTGCAGGAACACCATGCTCATTGCCCTGAGCAAATGCGCCAATAAAAATAAAAAAGCAAGTAAAAACTAAGAGAAAAACCTTCATAGAGTAAATAAACAATTTTAAACAAACTTAGTTTTATTTTATAATTTATCCAAAACTATTAGTTAAATATTATTATTTTTGATAAAATTCATATTTAAATGACTAAGGGCAAAGAAAACAAATTGCATATTGGAATTTATGGTCGTAGAAATGCTGGTAAAGCTCATTATTTTGTTAAGATTTAAGCAATGGTAGCAAATATGTGTAAAATACAATCATCTTAAAATGATTATAGGAATAATTTCAGATACCCACGGCTCTGTTGATTCAGAATGGATGGAGTTTTTGTCAGATGTAGATGAAATTTGGCATGCGGGTGATATCGGTTCGGAAGAAGTGTTGGATTATCTTGAGAATAAAAAAATTGTTCGTGCCGTATATGGCAATATTGATAATCATAAAATACGAAGTCGCACAAAAGAAAAACTTAGATTTGTGATAGATGGGGTTGATGTTTTGATGGTTCATATTGGCGGTTATCCAGGAAGATATGCTCCTCGAATAAAAGATGAACTTGTTGCAAATCCACCAACATTATTTATTAGTGGGCATTCGCATATCTTAAAGGTTATTAATGATAGTAAACTTGGTGTTTTGCACATAAATCCTGGAGCAGCAGGAAATATAGGGTGGCATAAATTTGTTACTGTAGTTAAATTTGAAATTGTAAATGGAAAAATTCTTAATTTGCAAATATTCGAGAAACCCCGAAAAAAAGTAAAATAAATTATGGAAGAAAAGTACCCAGGAAAAATTCTTAATGTCAGTAATTTAATTGAAAAATATGATGAACCGAGTTTTGCATGTAATAAGTTCTTTTATGAACAGCATAAAATCTTTCCGAGTTTAGCGGTGATTTTAACAAGTGAAGATCCAGGAAGCGTATCGTATACAAAAGGGATAAAAAGATTTTGTGCTAAGCATTCAATTATCTGTAATGATTATCTTGTAGCGTCTGAAGATGAACTGACAAAAATAATAGAAGATTTGAATTCTGATGATAGTGTAAATGGGATTATGGTCATGTATCCAACAGGATATAGAGTTAAAGATACATTGTTTATGAATTTAGTGAATCCATTGAAAGATGTAGAAGGGTTACATAATACTTATTTGGGATATTTAGTGCAATTTGAAAAATTTAGAGATCCCGAACATCTTAGAAAATTAGTCATTCCTCCTACAGCAAAAGGTATACTTAGCATTCTGAAGAGATATGCTATTGATTATGATGAGTTTTACAAACAACGCGGATTCTATCCTGAAAGCTTAAATGAAAATCCATTTGAACTTGAAGGTAAGCGAATTACTGTAATTAACGATTCTCTAGCTGTTGGTCGATCATTAGCATTAATGCTACTTAATGAAAATGCTTATGTGCAGATTTGTCATCAGTATACCCCATTTGAAAAGACACTCCAAAGCGTAAGAGATTCAGATATTATCATTTCGGCCGTTCCTTCAGGGAAATTTCAAATACCTACAGAGGCTGTTACTGAAAAGTCGATTGTTATTGATATTTCATTTGAAGGTAATTTTGACTATCCTTCTGTTATAGAGAAATGTTTTAAAATTGCACCGCGGTGGGATTTGGTAAAGAAAGGAAATCGTATTAATGATATGACTCTTAATCGACTTATTGCAAATTTGCATTATCTAACAAATTGTTCGTTACCTGAAGAAACTCTAAAGCAAATAAACGATTTAACTTAAGTTGTTATGTGATGACAGCATAAAGGATAATGCTTTATAAATGTTATCGATACTAGAAACTAACACTTAATTTTAGAAGATTCGTGCATTAGGGGCCATTTTTAGATTACATTCCGTTATTACATCTGCTGCTTCAGTTTAGCTACTAAAAAATGTAAACAAAAACACAATAAGATTATGTTACTCACTTTTTGTTAAATCAGGTTTATTAATTATCTAAAAATAAAATTAGGCGCATTATATTATGCTTAGTATTTGATTATTGAAAAGTATTGATAAAAAACAGTTTTTTAGAACTTCATTTTTTTTAATTTTGGGAAATATTTATATAACCAATAATTCAATTTTTTATGCAAAAGAAAATACAATCAGCACTTATTTCTGTTTATCACAAAGAAGGTTTAGATGTAATTGTAAAATGTCTTAACGATTATGGGGTAAAAACCTATTCAACAGGAGGTACTTATGGCTTTATTGATTCACTTGGCATACCTGCTACAAAAATCGAAGACCTTACTGGATATCCTTCAATACTTGATGGTAGAGTTAAAACCTTACATCCAAAAGTTTTTGGTGGAATTTTATCAATAAGAGATTCAGAAAAACATATTGACGAATCAATAAAATATGATATTCCTGAAATAGATTTGGTAATTGTAGATTTGTATCCATTTGAAAAGACTGTTGAGAATGAATCAGATGAAGATTTGATTATTGAAAAAATTGACATTGGTGGTATTTCATTAATAAGAGCAGCAGCAAAAAACTTTAAAGATGTTTTGGTTGTATCAAATAGAGATCAATATCATGATTTACATAGTATTCTTGAAGAAAATAAATGTCATACAGATTTAGAAGTTCGTAAGCGATTTGCACGGGAATCATTTGGTGTTAGCTCTGCTTATGACATTGCGATTTTTAATTGGTTCGACAATTACAGCTATTCTGAGTTTAAGGTTTCGCATTCGAATGGGAAAGCACTTAGGTATGGAGAAAACCCACATCAAAAAGCATTTTTCTTTGGAGATTTTGAAGAAATGTTTGATCAGTTACACGGTAAAGAAATTAGCTATAATAATATTCTTGATGTTGATGCAGCTGTCAATTTGATGAGTGAATTTGATGAGACAACAATGGCTATTTTGAAACACAATAATGCTTGTGGAATAGCCTCTAGAAGTAGTTTGGTAGATGCCTGGAAGAGTGCATTGGCTGCTGATCCTGTCTCTGCATTTGGTGGTATTATAGTATCTAACAGAATTATAGATCATGATACTGCTGAGGAAATCAATAAAATATTTTTTGAAATAGTTATAGCTCCTGATTTTACAGCTGATGCTCTGGATGTTTTGAAGCAAAAGAAGAATAGAATTATTCTGGTTCAAAAGCAAACCATACTACAGAAAAATACATTCCGTACTGTACTTAATGGAGTTCTTGTTCAAGAAAGGGATGTAAACGTTGAAACTCCCGAGGACCTTAAAGCTGTTACCACTTTTAAACCGAATAATGAACAAATAGCAGACCTCCTTTTTGCAAACAAATTGGTGAAAAATACAAAGTCAAATGCAATAGTATTAGTTAAAGACTCACAGCTTTTGGCAAGTGGTACTGGGCAAACATCAAGAGTAGATGCATTAAAACAGGCAATTGAAAAAGCAAAAACTTTTGGTTTTGATCTTAATGGCGCAGTTATGGCGTCTGATGCATTTTTTCCATTCAGTGATTCTATTGAAATCGCTTATAAGGAAGGAATAAAATGTGTAATACAACCTGGAGGATCAATTCGCGATGAAGATACTATCAATTTTTGCAATGAAAATAATATTCCGATGGTCTTCACAGGAATCAGACATTTTAAACACTAAGGCAGTAAATGTCTATAAAAACGCAGTGTTTTTAAATTCATTTTTTTAGAGATTTTGATAATTATACGCGCATTTTTATTGCATTTATTATTATATACTTAAATAAACCCACATTGTAATCCGCTTTAATTGATTGCTAATCAGGCTTGTGGGGCTTTTAAGGAAAAAAAAATCAATTTTGTATTTTTTTAAAGAATGTGTATCTTTGAAGGTTAAAACATAGATACATTATGGGACTTTTTTCATTTTTACAACAAGAAATAGCAATTGATCTTGGGACGGCCAATACTATCATAATTCATAACGATAAGGTTGTTGTTGACGAACCTTCAATTGTGGCTCTTGATGAGAGAACAGGTAAGGTTATAGCTATAGGACAAAAAGCCCGTCAAATGCAAGGAAAAACTCACGAAGGGATAAAAACTGTTCGTCCTTTGCGAGATGGCGTTATTGCTGATTTTAATGCAGCTGAACTAATGATCAGAGGCATGATTAAAATGTTAAATAAAAACCGAAGTTGGTTTAACCCCTCTTTAAAAATGGTCGTTTGTATTCCATCGGGTAGTACTGAAGTCGAATTGCGTGCTGTGCGAGATTCTTCGGAACATGCTGGTGGGCGAGAAGTTTATATGATTTATGAACCTATGGCTGCAGCAATTGGTATTGGTATGGATGTAGAAGCTCCACAGGGAAATATGGTTGTTGATATTGGTGGTGGAACAACTGAAATTGCAGTTATATCTCTTGGTGGAATTGTGTGTAATAGATCAATTCGTATTGCTGGAGATGATTTTACTGATGATATTCAAGAATACATGAGACGCCAACATAATATAAAAATTGGAGAAAGAACTGCCGAAGAAATTAAAATACATGTTGGTGCAGCAATTCCAGAACTTGAGAATCCTCCGGCTGATTATATTGTTAGAGGACCTCATCAGATGACTGCATTACCTATTGAAATTCCTGTTTCTTATCAGGAAATTGCTCATAGTTTGGATAAATCTATTTCGAAAATTGAGTCTGCTATAATGGCTGTTCTTGAGTTAACTCCTCCAGAGTTGTATTCAGATATCTATACAAACGGGATTTACCTTGCTGGTGGTGGCGCTCTAATGAAAGGTTTGGATAAACGATTGTCAGATAAGACAAATATTCCGGTTCATATTGCAGAAGATCCTTTGCATGCTGTGGCAAGAGGAACAGGAATTGCTTTGAAAAATGTTGACAAATTTCAATTCTTGATACGATAATGCTATAAATGAAAAGTTTATTAAATTTTATTATAAAATATCTATACACTTTTGTTTTCATATTTTTTGAAATAGTATGTTTTGCTCTTATATTTACTGCTAATAATTATCATAGAGTTAGTTTTTTAAATTCATCAAATTACATTGTCGGAACAATATCTGAACAGTGGAGTGAAGTAACTGTATATTTTAAGTTGAAGATTATTAATGACAGTATTCTTAATGAAAACGAGCGTCTTATTAATCAAATTGAAAAGTACCGAAAAGATAATATCCCTGCTATTGAAAACTCTGGTTTTGAATATATTGCTGCGAATGTAGTTGGGGCTAAAGTTAATTCAATTAAGAATTTCATATCAATTAATAAAGGAGAAAAACACGGAATACAACAAGATATGGGAGTAATTGGTCCAAATGGTATTGTTGGTATTGTATATAGTTCGTCTAATAATTTTTCGTCTGTTATACCATTAGTTAATACAGATATTAAAATTAGTGTTAAGTTCGAAAAGAACGATTATTTTGGTTCATTATCTTGGGATGGGAAGGATATTAATACAGCCATTCTTTTAGAAATTCCAGGATATGTTAAAGTGCAAATTGGGGATGAGATTGTTACCAGCGGGTTCTCATCTGTTTTTCCAGAAGGAATGCTGGTGGGTACAGTTAAATCTTTTACTAAAGACCAGTCCACTGATTTTTACAAAATATTGGTCGATCTTTATACCGATTTTAATAACATAAATTACGTTTATGTTATTAAAAATAGAAACTATCAGGAGCAACAAGATGTTTTATTAGAAACCGAGGAAAATAATGATTAAACAGAATATTAGATACATATTGCTTTTTGTTTTTTCGGTACTTGTGCAGACCTTAATTTTTGATAGAATTTATTTATCAAATTATTTTACTGTGCTAATTTATATGCTTTTTATTTTGCTATTGCCGGTTGATACAAATAAATATATCGTGTTAGTATATGCATTCTTTCTAGGATTAAGTGTAGATGTTTTTAATTCTACTCAGGGAATTCATGCTTCTGCAATTGTTTTACTTGCTTTTATAAGACCGTATGTATTACGCTTTTTTGCTCCAAGAGATGATTATGATGACAATAAATGTCCGTCTGTAAAAAATTATGGTTTAATTTGGTTTCTTAAATATGCCGGAAGTTTAATTTTGATACATCATTTTTATTTGTTTTTTATAGAGTTTTTTAGTTTTGCACATTTTTTCCAAACATTGCTTCGAATATTTTTAAGTTCCGCTATTAGTTTGTTTTTTGTAACATTGAGTCACTTCTTGTTTGTTAGAGAATAATTATGAAAAACCTAGAAGATAGAAAATATGCTATTATAGGTATTGTTATTGTACTTTTTATAATTATCTGGGTTAAGTTGTTTAATCTTCAGATTCTGGATATTTCATTGAAAATTTCTTCTGACAATAATTCACAGCGTAGAGTAGTCGTTTATCCTTCGAGAGGTCTGATATATGATAGAAATGGGGTTTTGCTGGTGTCAAACGAGGCGGCATATGATTTAATGTTAATACCTCGAAACATGAAGCAGTTAGACACACTGGAATTATGTAATGACTTGCATATTGATATAATAGATTTTTATGATAGATTAGAAAATTGTGAGAAATATTCAGGATATAGGCCTTCTTTATTTTTTAAACAAATTACATCGGCTCAATATGCTATTTTTCAAGAACACATGTATAGATATCCGGGTTTTTTCGTGCAGAATAGGACTTTGCGTCGTTATAAGGGCGGGATAGCTGCACATGTTCTAGGAGATGTGGGTGAGGTTGATCTTGAAACATTGAAAGCTGATCCTTATTATTCTGGTGGTGATTATGCTGGTAAAAGTGGGGTCGAACAATACTATGAAAAAGAACTTCGAGGGAAAAAAGGGGTAAAAGTTTATCTTGTTGATGTATATAATAATATTCAGGATAGTTTTAAAGATGGTAAGTACGATACTCTTGCCGTACCTGGAAATAATCTGACGCTTACAATTGATTCAGAATTACAAGAATACGGTGAGTGGTTGATGCAAAATAAAGTAGGGAGTATTGTTGCGATTGAACCTTCTTCAGGGGAGATTATAGCAATGGTTTCAAGTCCAGGATATGATCCGCAGCTTTTGGTAGGTCGTAGTCGGGGTTATTATTATGATAGTCTGTTAAATACTCCTAATAAGCCATTGATAAATCGTGCTGTTTCATCAACATATCCTCCAGGGTCTATATTTAAGTTGGCAAATGCTCTTGTTGCACTTCAAGCAGAGACTATCACCCCTAACACTGCTTATCCTTGTGATCATTCAATTATTGGGTGTCATAATCATCCACCTGCAAATGATGTTTCTAAGTCAATTCAATATTCTTGTAATCCTTATTATTATTTTGTGTTTAAGGGACTGATTCAACAGGGAATAGAAAAGAGTGTTTTTCGAGACTCTAGAATTGGGCTAGATTTATGGAAGAAAAAAATAGTTAGTTTTGGTTTTGACAGAGCTTTGGATATCGGATTGCCAGGAGTTAATAAGGGGCAAATTCCTGGGCCTGATTTTTATGACAAGTTATACGGAAAGTACAGATGGGCATTTAGTACAATATATTCACTAGGTATTGGTCAGGGAGAGTTATTGATTTCTTCTTTACAGATGGCAAATTTTTGTGCAATTATTGCTAATAGAGGGTTTTATTATAACCCACATTTGCTTAAAAACATCAATAATGAGCCTATTGTAGGTGTCAACACTCAAAAAATCTTTACTCCTTTTGATAAGAATCATTTTGATGTTGTTGTTGATGGGATGGATCAGGTGGTAAACGAAGAATTTGGAACAGGATATTATGCAAGAATGGCAGATATAAGAGTGTGTGGTAAAACGGGAACAGTAGAAAATCCTCATGGGGAAGATCATTCCGTTTTTGTTGCATTCGCACCAAAAGAGAAACCTAGAATTGCTGTAGCTGTTTATATTGAAAATGCAGGTTTTGGAGGAGTTTGGGCAGCACCAATAGCCAGATTGATGATTGAAAAATATATTAAAGGAGAAATATCAGATAAGGCAATGGAAAAAAGAATTATTAACGCCGATCTGACCAATGAATCTAATGAAGAATAAAAGAGGAAACATATTACTGAATCTTGACTGGATAACTATTGCAGTTTATTTCCTATTGGTTTTTTTAGGATGGATTAATATCTATTCTGCTGTATATGATGAGAATCATGCGAATATTTTTGATTTTTCCCAGCGATATGGAAAGCAGCTTTTATGGATTGGAGCTGCAATTGTTCTAATCCTTGTTGCATTAATTGTTGATAGTAAGTTTTATTCTGCTTTTGCATATCCTTTTTATGGCATTGGTTTACTTTTGCTTATTCTTGTTTTGATCTTAGGCGTTGAGGTAAATGCTTCAAAGTCTTGGTTCGAAATCGGTACGTTTCGGATGCAGCCGGTCGAATTTACAAAGATTACTATATGTCTTGCCTTAGCCCAATTATTAAGTAGTGTCGGATTTTCGTGGGAAAAACCAAAGTATGTGTTTTGGATTATGGCATTACTGGGTTTGCCGGTTTTCTTGATTTTTGTGCAAAATGATACAGGTTCTGCTCTTGTCTTCTTTGCCTTTGTGTTTGTGCTTTTTCGTGAAGGGTTCAATAAAGTTCTTTTCATTACTTCTTTTGCTCTAATTGCATTGTTTATTCTTGCTTTAATAACAAATCTTGAAGTTCTAATAATTACAATTCTTATTGCCAGTGTATTTGGATTTATTCTTAGTAATGGGCGTAATATCAGAACTCAAATAGTGCTTTATTCGTTTTTGTTGTATGCTTTAGTTTCGTTAGTGTTATTTAATTATACCGATATATTTATGAATAAACCAATTAATCTTATTCTAATAAATGTTGGGTTAGTTTCTATTCAAATGTTGATAATGTATTTAATTAGAAAAAGTAAAACTTTTATTTTATTTGCTAGTCTGTTAATTGGTGTAAGTTTATTTGTCTTTTCAGTTGACTACTTGTTTAATAATGCATTACAGCCTCATCAACAAAATCGAATAAACGAGTTGTTAGGCAAAAATAATGACCCATTAGGAGTGGGATATAATGTTAATCAGTCAAAGATTGCTATTGGATCGGGCGGTTTAACTGGAAAAGGATTCTTACAAGGAACACAAACAAAATATAATTTTGTGCCTGAACAAAGTACTGATTTTATATTTTGCACTATCGGTGAGGAGTGGGGTTTTATTGGGACTAGTTTTGTATTGTTCCTATTTGGATTTTTAATCGTTAGGATTGTTTTTCTAGCCGAGAGACAACGATCGTCGTTTTCAAGAATTTATGGTTATGGGGTAGCATCTATTTTGTTCTTTCATGTTGTTGTAAATATTGGAATGACAATAGGATTGGCACCTGTTATCGGCATTCCTTTGCCATTCTTTAGTTATGGGGGGTCATCTCTTTGGGCATTTACATTATTGCTTTTTATTTTTATTAAATTAGATGCTGATAGACTTCAGATTTTCAGATAAGTAGGGTTTTCTTTTTCACCTATGGTTTTATATTGCTCGTATTTCGGAGTATTGAAAAAGAAAAAAGTGCTAGAGTGCCTAAAGTTGTATGTTGTTTTTATTTTCAACTTTAGCTCACTCCGAACTTTTTCCCTATATTTGTGTTATACTGCTACAATCAAAGAGATTTAAATTATTTTTTATTTAGAAATGAGAAAAAAGCATTGAATACGGAGCATGGGAATAAGATTTATAAACATTTCATCTCTAATTTCTTATGCTACGAAACCAAAAGATAAAACAACTATGAACAAAGATATCGATATTGCAAGGCAAGCAAAAATGCTTCATATTGAGAAGATTGCCGAGAAACTGGGTATTAATAAGGACGAGCTTGAGACTTATGGTAAGTACAAAGCAAAGTTACCTTTATCGTTAATCGATGAGTCAAAAGTGAATAAAAATAAGCTGATCTTGGTTACAGCTATAACCCCAACACCTGCTGGTGAAGGTAAGACTACGACATCAATAGGATTGGCTCAAGCAATGAATAAACTTGGACATCAGACTACTGTTGTGTTAAGAGAGCCATCATTAGGACCTGTTTTTGGGATAAAAGGTGGTGCAGCTGGTGGTGGATATTCTCAGGTCGTTCCAATGGAAGATATTAATTTACATTTTACTGGTGATTTGGCAGCCATTGAAAAGGCGCATAATTTGTTGTCTGCTCTTATTGATAATAATTTACAAAGCAAAAAACGAAATCTAGGACTCGATGCACGAACAGTTAAGTGGAAAAGAGTAATGGATATGAATGAAAGAGCTTTACGTCATATTGTTATTGGTCTGGGAGGTCAAACTCAGGGCATTCCAAGAGAAACCGGATTTGATATTACAGCAGCATCTGAAATAATGGCGATTTTATGTTTGGTGAAAAACATTGATGATCTTAAAGAAAAGCTAGGGAATATTTTTATTGGCTACACATTTGATAAAAAGCCAATATTTGCGAGAGATTTAAAAGCTCAAGGTGCTATGGCTGCATTATTGCGCGATGCAATTAAACCAAACTTGGTTCAGACTTTAGAAAACACTCCTGCAATTATTCATGGTGGACCTTTTGCAAATATTGCTCAAGGAACAAATTCTCTTATTGCTACAAAAATGGGCTTATCTCTGAGTGATTTTGTGGTTACTGAAGCCGGTTTTGCATCCGAGCTTGGTGCCGAAAAATTCTTTGATATTAAAGCCCAATATGGCAAATTGACTCCTAATGCAGCAGTTTTGGTTGCAACAATTAGAGCCCTGAAATATCATGGTGGGGTCTCATTAAAAGAATTGGATAGTCCAAATCCAGAAGCAGTAAAAATAGGCTTGGCAAATTTAGATAAGCATATTGAAAATCTTAAACATTTCAATTTCCGCCCTATTGTTGCAATTAATAAGTTTAATTCTGACACACCTGAAGAAATTGCAGTTATTGCTGATTATTTAAAGTCAATTAAAATAAAATATGCACTTAATGATGCATGGGCACAAGGTAGTGAGGGAGCTCTTGAACTTGCACAAATTGTTGTAGATACAGCTAATGCATGTACTACTTGCTTCAAGCCTCTTTATGAATTTGAATGGAGTGTTGAAAAGAAAATCGAAACTGTTGCTAAAAAGCTTTATGGAGCAGAATCGGTTGAATATTCACTTCAGGCAAGAAAAGACCTTAAAACAATTTCAGATTTAGGATTAGATAAATTGCCTGTTTGTATTGCTAAAACACAGAAGTCACTTTCTGATAACCCTTCTCTTAAAAATAGACCTTCAGGATTTATTGTTAATATTCGTGAAATTGAAATTGCTGCGGGTGCAGGTTTTGTTGTTCCAATTGCTGGAGCGATTATGAGAATGCCGGGATTGCCAGATGTCCCATCATCAGAATTTATTGATATTGATAATGATGGAAATATAACAGGATTGTTTTAATAGAATATTATGTATAAAAAATGGCAACCAAATTTTGGCTGCCATTTTTTTATGTATTTACCTACGTTTAGGCTTTTTATTTTTTTGTAAATGGCATACCTTCTATTTTTTCATCATTATACTCAACTGTTAAGTATAGTTGTTTGTTGTCAATTCGATATTCCCATGAATTTTGTTTTCCATTTCCACCAATTAGATACAATATGTTTCCTTTTGCTTTCCAAGTCCAGCCGGGATATTCATTATCATACATTATTATACATTAACATACCTCTATTGTGTATTAATGC
>CAZUQY010000035.1:0-15195 GCA_964622935.1 uncultured Bacteroidales bacterium
AATGAGGTTGTTTATTTTAATTTCTTTATCACCAATTGATAAATAATACACAATCGGAATCCCTTTTTCCGATCTCATTTTTTTAATATTGCCTTGATAAATCATATTATTTTATTGTGAAATTTTCAAGTCCGATAACTGAACCATCTGCATTTTTTTCAGGTTGCCAGGTTCTGACATAAATCCTCGGAGTTTTGATGTCGTTTAAATCTATCATTAGGAATAAATACCCTTTATCTGAATAGTTTGAGCTATAATAATTTTGGGCAAGCTGTATCCCATAAATTTCTTGATTACCACCAATTTTTTTAATATCTGTTTCTTCAAATTCGATATTTAAATATTCTTTAGAGTTAAAGGCTTTTTCTAAATGATTGATATACTCTGATTTTGAATATCTTGTGTACTTGATGTTTTGATTATCGAGTTGTTTATACATCCCATCTATTGGCTCTGCCTGTATTAATACGGTTCCAACTATTATTAAAGCAGCTTCGGCAAAAATGGATTCAATATAATCAAGGTTTTCAAGAGAATAGGCAGTTTTGTAGTTTTCAAGAAAATTTATTAAGAAAAACTTCTCTTCTTCTGTACCAAATCTTTGTGATTTTGAAAGAATATTGTTTATTGCAATGTCAGATAAAGCAAAGTTAATGTTATCCACTTTTCCTGTTGAGTCAAATACGTAAACTATATCTTCAATGAATTTTTGATTATTATTTGGGAAACTGAATAACATTGGAACTGACCGCATCATTGTAATTTGATCGATGCTTATAAATTGCAAAGAGTCGGAATTTGGTAGTAATGTCGCATTGCCGTATTTTATTATTTTATTATAGCAATTTAAGCCCTTGTCTGTAAATAAATGCTCAATATTATTTAGATTTTTGCTTAATATGGATTGATTGATTTCGGTAATGGATTTTTTGTAACCGAGAACCATTTGCTCTTCTTTAGAAAGTTCATTTTTGAGTTTTGGACTCATAATTCCTATAGAATTCAATTTTGGTTGTTCAATAATTTTGGTTGATGATTGTTTAATTTTATTCAAAGGGATTGTTATTTCTGCATTTTTTAACCTTGGCAAAGATGCCATTGCCATTACAGATTCTACCTCCGAATCAATTTTAGTTCTGGATAAATACTGATATTCTATATTTATTCTAAGGACGTTAAAATCATCAGCTTGATTATTGAAAAATTCTACTATAGCCCTGCCATCTTTTGCACTGTATAGGTTTGAATATGAATTGCCTGTCCAAAAAACATAATCAAGATTTGAAACAGCATAGTTTTTATAGTTTATTTCCAACACAAAACTTTTAGTTTTATTTGTTGAGATTGTATCTTTAATTATAAAGTCTAGATTTTGAAGAATTTGATCAATTTCATTATTGACAAATGTAATAAGGCTGATTTGCGAGTTGTCTTCCAAAGAATATTTAATTGAGTTTTTTTCTGGATGTGAATTAAGTAATGCAAGAGCCCAATAATAGTATCTTAATGCATCAGCGATTCTGTAGTTTTTTTCTGCTCTTACGGCTAGTGAGGTATAATCTTGGATTTTAGATTTTCTATTTTTAAAAATATTTGAGACAGCTTTCTTATCCATATATCTAAGAACAGAAACTTTTTTGTGTTTTTGAGTCACAATTCTTTTAGCATCATTTAAATAAATATTTGAATAGGTGTTAATTGCGGATCTGGTATATTCTTCAAGGTTTTCGCCACTTTCTATCATGGTAGTTGAAAAACTGCTTTCGACTTTTGCAGATATTTGACTGACAAGATATTTCATTGCAAAAATATCTGCTTTTTCAAGTGATTCGGCTGTAGATTCTCCCCAAATGTATCTGTCATCAGATTTAATTTGTTCTGCTTTTTGTGCGAACAAGCTAAAACTAAGGAGAATGATAAAGCTTAATGGTAAAATTATTTTCATATAGATTTTATTTCTTTTTAAAATGCAAAAACTTTACCGTTATTTACGGTCAAAGAAAATATTTTTACTACTTACGCTAAGGCCAATTCCAAAGATGATTTTAGTAGTTTGATTCATTAGTTTAAGCTCTTGAACAGCTTTCCCTGCTGAAAAGAGCACCCTGTTATCAATTCTATTATCTGCAGCGATACTTACAGCAGAACCAATTGCAATACCAAGATCAATAGAATTTAATGTACATGGCACTTCTGCGTAATTATTCTTATTTGTGCAATTTTCGAGTCCACAATAACCGCAATACGACAATTCAAGATTAATAATTGAAGACCCAATAAATAATACGACTTCACAGTTTCTAATATTTTCAGCATCTCTTGAAAAAAATGAGATGTTTTGCTCCTCTGATATCTTATCCATATGTGACGCAATGAGTTTAATATCACTTTTTGTGGCTAACATTATTTCGAGTGTGTCGCGTCCTCTACTTTTTGGCGCTGTTCGTGCTGCAATAGCCATTTTTTTAGCAATATCAATTATGGTTTCTTTTTCAAATTCTTTTTGTGATATCATAAATTTAGCATTTTGATTTTATCAACTAGTACCTGAGCTAGTTTTATCTTTGATTCTACTGTCCAGCCTGCAATATGTGGTGAAAGCATTACATTGTCACATTTTGTTAGAAAGTCAAAATCTTTAATATTAAGCAAAGATTTGGTTTGTTCAAATGAGCTTTCTTCATATTCCAGAACGTCAAGTCCAGCTCCAGTTATTTTTCCAGATTTGATTGCATTTACAAGTGCTGAAGTCTTAACAACAGGGCCTCGTGCTGTGTTGATTAGATATAGTTTTTTCGAGAATTGCTTAATAAATTCATCATCGACCATATAATAGGTTTCCTCTGTTAATGGAATATGTAAACTTAAAATGTCGGATTCGTCAAAAATTGTTTGTAACGAAACTTCAGTTGTGAATCCATCAGCATATTCAGTTTTATACTTGTCGTATGATATTACCCGACAGCCAAATCCTGATATCTTTCTGGCGAAACTGCTACCTGTATTTCCATATCCAATAATTCCAACAGTTTTATTCCCTAGTTCGGCTCCTCTGTTTTCTTCCCGTAGCCAGATTCCAGATTTTACTTCTGAATCGACTTTGTTGAGTTTATTTAATAAGCTAAGTAGCATCCCTGTAGCATGTTCACCTACCGCATCTCTATTTCCTTCTGGAGAATTTAGACAAATAATTCCTTTGGATTTGCAATATTCTGTATCTATGCTTTCCATCCCTGCACCCACTCTGGCAATGAATTTAAGTTGGGGTGCAGCATCAATGATCTCGCAATCGATAATAATTCTACTTCTGATTATAAGACCGCAGGCATCATTTAAAATGCTGATGATTTGAACTCTAGAAAATTTTATTGTATCAATAATCTCAAAACCCTCTTTTATGAGGGTTTCTGGAATAATGGGATGTACATTGTCAATTAATAGTACTTTGTTTGCCATAGATGTTTTTATCAGTATACAAATATAGCTTTAATCTGAGAAAATCGAAATTCTAAATATGATTTAGTTAGTAAAGTAGATCTTTTCAACTTCTACTTCGGTAATCTCGTCATAGGGGTCAAGGGCGATAATTTTAAAGTGCAATGTGTAGGCACTATCAATATATATCGAATCCATTCTTAGTGAATCAATAATTTCATTTTCGTAATTATTGAGATCATTAACAATAAGCTGAATTTGCTCTTGTTGTTGTCCAACACGTGAGTCAACGGAGTGTGGCAAATACTTCAAAATACATGATTCGGTAGCAGGTAATGAATCAAGACCGCTTAAACTAAGGTCATAATTGTATATAGTCTCACAGGATAAGCTCCAAATTAGAGAAGCAATTAGCATTAGTGGCAGAAACTTTTTTATTAGATTCACTTTACAAGTACTTTTTGAGAAAGACTTTTTCCATTTGTGTAGATTATGCTTACAATATAAATGCTGTTAGTTTGCAAGTCAGAGATTGTTATTTCAGAACCGCTGTTAAGATTTATGCTTTTTATGGTTTTTCCTGTAATATCATAAATCTTAAGATATGCATTATTGTTTTCGGAATTCTTTATATATAAGTTTTGGTTGTAACTGTATATGTCAGTATAAACTTTAATAGTGTTGATTTTAGTAGGAAAACAGTAATTGAGGTATTCTATCATTGCATCAAATGGAATAGATTCTGAAACAGTATAGTCGCAAACAATATAAATTTGTGGTGTGTAAGACACCTCATATAAAGCGAAAACATCATCACCATGCCCGGTTGGAAAACATGGGTAAGTTATTTCAGTATTGCTAATAAATTCTTCAATATCAGTTATTCCATCAAAAGGACTTGCTATTCCCCAAACTAAAAGTTGTTCTGTTCCAGAGCCAAACTGTCTGTATATGGAATCAAATTTTGGAGCCTCCAATACACAATTTCCACAATCTGTCGAAAAGAAAGAAAGCATTATTGTTTTACCATTATCTAATTCGTCGAAAAGATTAACTGTTTCACCTTCAGTAGATTCTAATGTAAAATTTATTGCTTCGTTTAGTCTTGTTTGTGAGTAAATGTTTAAACTCAAAATCAAAAATAAACTAAATAATATGTAAGTGTTTTTAATCATATTTTTTTATTCTAAACAAAATTAACAAATAATTGTTTTAAAGACTGTTTAAAAAGGCAAAAGTTGCACAAAGTGTGAAACAAATCATACGAAATAATAGGTTTTTATGCATGAAATCAAAAAAAAGTGAATAAGATGCCTAATAATTTTTTTTTATGGAATTTTTTATAGAATTTCGCAGCGATTTTTAAGCAATAAATAAACTATTGAAATAAATTAATATTAACTATTTAAACAATTGATTATGAGTACAGACATGATGTTTTGGTTTATCCCATTCGCTTCAGTTTTAGCCTTGATTTTTGCATGGTTTTTCTTTAAACAACTGATGAAACATGACGAGGGAACCGACACTATGAAAAAAATTGCCCTATATGTTAGAAAAGGAGCAATGTCTTATTTGAAGCAGCAGTACAAAATTGTGACTGTTGTGTTTATAATAATGGCAATCTTTTTTGCGATTCTTGCATATGGATTCGATTTACAGAACCATTGGGTTCCATTTGCTTTCCTTACAGGAGGTTTCTTTAGTGGATTGGCAGGGTTCTTAGGCATGAAAACGGCTACCTATGCTTCTGCTAGAACAGCAAATGCTGCTAGGAATTCATTAAATGCCGGTCTTAAGGTCGCTTTCCGTGCAGGTGCTGTTATGGGACTTGTTGTTGTTGGGCTCGCTTTACTTGACATTTCTGTTTGGTATGTTATTCTCGACGCTTTTGTTGATGAAGCTGATGCTAAACACAAAATGATCATGATTACTACAACAATGCTAACTTTTGGGATGGGTGCATCACTACAGGCTTTGTTTGCACGTGTAGGTGGTGGTATTTATACTAAAGCTGCTGATGTGGGAGCTGACTTAGTTGGTAAAGTTGAAGCTGGTATTCCTGAGGATGATCCTAGAAATCCTGCAACTATTGCTGATAACGTTGGTGATAACGTTGGTGACGTTGCCGGTATGGGTGCAGACCTTTATGAATCTTATGTTGGTTCAATCTTAGCAACTGCTGCTCTTGGAGCTGCTGCTTTCTTCGGATCTCAATGGTCTGATGAAATTCAATTAAAAGCTGTTTTTGCTCCAATGCTTATTGCTGCTCTTGGTATTCTTCTTTCTATT
Organism: uncultured Bacteroidales bacterium; assembly: GCA_964622935.1. Classification (GTDB taxonomy): domain Bacteria; phylum Bacteroidota; class Bacteroidia; order Bacteroidales; family ML635J-15; genus Bact-19. The sequence continues at coordinate 5,728 of CAZUQY010000035.1, forward strand.
ATAGGTATTTTCCTTGTAAAAACTAAAGAAGGTGCTACAATGAAACAATTGCTTGGATCTTTAGGTCTTGGAGTAAATGTAAGTTCTATTTTAATTGCAATCGGAACTTTTGGAATTATGTATATGCTTGGTTTACCGAACTGGCAATATATTTCATTTTCTGTTGTAGTTGGACTTGTTGTAGGTACTGTTATCGGTCAAGGTACAGAATATTATACTTCGCATGCTTACAGACCAACTCAAAAAATTGCTGAATCTGCTAAAACAGGTCCTGCAACTGTAATTATTGCTGGTGTTGGTACAGGTATGATTTCTACAGCAATTTCAGTTGGGGCTATTGTTATTGGGATTATTCTATCTTTCTTATTCGCAGCTAAATTTGATTTAACAAATCTTAGTATGGGATTATATGGTGTTGGTATTGCTGCTGTTGGTATGCTTTCAACATTAGGTATTACTTTAGCTACAGATGCTTACGGTCCAATCGCTGATAATGCTGGTGGAAACGCTGAGATGAGTAAATTAGGTGAAGAGGTTCGTAAACGTACAGATGCTCTTGATGCTCTTGGAAACACTACTGCTGCTACAGGTAAAGGTTTTGCTATCGGGTCAGCTGCTCTTACTGCTCTAGCTCTTATGGCTTCTTATCTCGAAGAAATTAAAATCGGATTACTTCGTATTGGTGAAAATTCAATTGATGTAGGTGGTGTTATGGTTAATACTGCTGAAGCAACTATCATGGACTTTATGACTCACTACGAAGTTCACCTTATGAACCCAAAAGTTTTGTCAGGTATATTTATTGGTTCTGTTATGACATTTGTATTCTCTGGTATGACAATGAATGCTGTTGGTCGTGCTGCTCAAAAGATGGTTGAAGAAGTTCGTCGTCAGTTTAAAGAAATAAAAGGTATCATGACAGGTGAAGCTGAACCAGATTATGAAAGATGTGTTGCTATTTCAACAAAAGGTGCTCAGAAAGAAATGATTTTCCCTTCTGCTGTGGCTGTTATCGTTCCTATACTTGTCGGACTTATTTTTGGTGTGTCAGGTGTGATGGGATTATTAGTTGGTGCCCTTTCTACAGGTTTTGTCTTAGCTATCTTTATGGCTAACGCTGGTGGAGCATGGGATAACGCTAAAAAATATGTTGAAGAAGGTAATGTTGGTGGAAAAGGAAGCGAATGTCACAAAGCTACTGTTGTTGGTGATACTGTTGGCGATCCTTTTAAAGATACTTCAGGACCAAGTTTGAACATCCTTATTAAACTTATGACTATGGTTTCTATTGTGATGGCTGGTGTAACAGCTGCATATTCGTTACTGTAATCTTATTATAAAATTTATAAAAAGACCAAAGATTTTTCTTTGGTCTTTTTTTTTGAAATATATTGATGTTTAATTGCATATCACATGTGTGAATTGTTATTTCGAACGTAGTGAGAAATCTGTCTAATTCCAATCCAACTTCATAAAAAAACTGCCCAAAAATAATTTCTGGACAGCTTTTCTTTTGTATATGTATTTTTTTATTTTTCTCCTTTAAGATTAAGCATTATTTCAAGTTCATCAAGTTGTTTTTGACTTATTTGTGCTGGACTGTCAATCATAACATCTCTCCCCGAATTATTTTTAGGGAATGCAATATAATCTCTGATAGAATCAGAACCACCAAAAAGAGATACTAATCTGTCAAAACCAAAAGCAATTCCACCATGAGGCGGAGCACCATATTTGAAAGCATTCATAAGGAATCCAAATTGTTCCTCTGCTTCTTCTTTCGTAAAACCAAGGTTTTTAAACATTTGAGCTTGGAGATCGCGATCAAATATTCTTATTGAGCCACCACCTATTTCAATTCCATTTATTACAAGGTCGTAAGCTTTTGCTCTTATTTTACTTGGATCGGTATCAAAAAGACTAATGTCTTCATCAAATGGGGCAGTAAATGGGTGATGTTTCGCATGATATCGTTTAGATTCTTCATCATATTCCAATAATGGAAACTCAATAACCCAAAGAGGTGCAAATGTGTCTTTTGGTCGTAATCCTAACTCGTTGCCAAGCTTTAGCCTTAATTCACTCAATCCATGCAATGTGCGTTCTTTTTCTCCTGCTAAAATCAAAATTAAGTCACCTTGTTTTGCGTTTATTGCAGTTGAGATTCTTCTCCAATCTTCTTCAGAGTAGAATTTGTCAACAGAAGATTTAAAGCTTCCGTCAGTATTATATTTGCAATATACTAGACCTTTTGCTCCAATTTGTGGAGTCCTTACAAAATCAGTAAGAGTATCGATTTGTTTTCTTGAATACTCTGATCCATTTTCAAGACAAATCCCTCCAATGTATTCTGCGGAGTCAAAAACTATAAATTCTTTTCCTTTTACAAGATTACTAAGTTCTGTAATCGTCATTTCAAAACGAATATCCGGTTTGTCATTACCGTATTTCTCCATTGCTTCAGAATATGGCATCTTAGGGAAATCATAGTCGATTTTTATTTCTTTAATTGTTTTGAAAAGATATTTGGTCAATCCTTCGAAAACTTCAAGGATATCGTTCTGTTCAACAAAAGACATTTCGCAGTCGATCTGTGTAAACTCAGGTTGTCTGTCAGCTCTGAGATCTTCGTCACGGAAACATTTTACAATTTGAAAATATCTGTCCATTCCAGCAATCATCAAAAGTTGTTTAAATGTTTGAGGAGATTGCGGCAATGCATAAAATTCACCAGGATTCATCCTTGATGGAACAACAAAATCACGCGCTCCTTCCGGAGTTGATTTTATTAAATATGGAGTTTCAATTTCAATGAAATCTTGTTTGTCAAGATATTTTCTAATTTCTTGACCTACTCTGTGTCTTAATAATAAAGCGTTTTTGACAGGGGTTCGCCTGATATCTAAATAGCGGTATTTCATTCTTAGCTCATCACCACCGTCTGTGTTCTCTATTATAGTAAACGGAGGAGTTTCTGATTTGCTAATGATTTTAATGTTTTCTATTTTTATTTCAATGTCTCCTGTAGGTATTTTATCATTCTTACTGTATCTTTCAATAACTTCACCAGAAACTTGTATTACAAATTCTCTTCCTATTGTGTCGATTGTTTTGATAATATCTGCCGAAGTCTTTGTTTCTTCAACAGCAAGTTGAGTAATGCCATATCTGTCGCGAATGTCAATCCAAATCATTCCTCCTTTATCTCTCTTTAATTGAACCCACCCGCATAATGTAATTTTTTCGCCCGTATTTTCTTTGCGTAATTCTCCGCAATTATGTGTTCTGTACATACTTTTTGTGTTATAAAATTCAGTTTGCAAACTTAATAAAATTGATTGAGACTTTTTAGATTAGAACCCCATATTTATTTCTATCCAACTTTAATTTATGAATAGAGCTATATATTAGTAAACACAAAAAGCAATTGGTGTGAACAAAACAATATTGCTAATGTTTAATCGTTTATGTAATATTATTTTATTTTTGCAAAAAGAAAATTGATGAATAGAGTCATTAGCATATTGTTTTTTGTTTTAGCGTCATATGCGTGTTTTTCCCAGACAGGGGGCGATAATACATATGAGTTCTTAGCTCTACCTTCTGGCTCTCGTATTGCTGCTCTTGGAGGGAATAATGTATCACATTATGATAATGACATAAATTTTGTCCTTAATAATCCCGGATTGCTTAGAAGTGATATGAATGACAAGGTTTCAATTAATTATATTAATTACTTGTCGGACATAAATTTTGGATATGTCTCATATGTTAAAGATTTTAAAAATATAGGTACGTTTGTTGGAGGGATACAATATATTAACTATGGCACTTTTATTCATGCCGATGAAACCGGCGAAATCCTAGGCGAATTTGTTCCTTCCGAATATTCCTTTAACATTGGTTACGCAAAACCAATTAATGATAAATTTAGTTATGGAGTAAATCTTAAAACAATTTATTCTTCATTCTTTTCTCATTTTTCGGCAGGTCTTGCTTTAGATGCAGGGTTATCATATGTCGATACTGCAAATCTATTTTCAGCAGGTCTTGTCATTAAAAATTTGGGGATTCAATTAAAACCTTACACCGTTGGAAATAGGGAGCCTTTGCCACTAGATGTTCAGATTGGTGTTACAAAAAAACTTGAACATGCACCATTTAGATTTAGCGTTACAGCACAGGATTTATTGAATTGGAATTTGTCTTACACAAGCGTTTTTAATAACACGTATCAGCTTGACTCCGAAGATGAAGGCAATTTCTTCAATAAAATGGGTAATGTGGGAGATGAAATTATAAGACATTTTATTCTAGGAGTCGAAATAGTTCCGCATCCTAATTTTTACATTGCCCTTGGTTATAATTATCGCCGAAGAACTGAATTATCAATTCAAACCATGCCCAAAATGGTAGGAATGTCTATAGGATTTGGTTTGCAGTTATCGAAATTCAACATAAGTTATGGATTGGCATCATATCATCTTGCCGGTAGTTCAAATCATTTTACCCTCGGTTTAAATCTTGGTGCATTCTATAAAAACACTAATCTTTAATTTGATTTGAAGCTTAAGTTTTGTTACATTTGTCAATGTAGGATTAAGTTTTAATATTCTCTAATTTTGTTATAGATGCCGCAAAAAAACATTAAAATAGCTGTTGACGGTTATTCGTCATGTGGTAAAAGTACTTTGGCAAAGCAACTTGCTGGAGTTTTAGGTTATATATACGTAGATAGTGGAGCTATGTACAGGGCTGTTACTCTTTTTGCTATTGAAAATGGAATAATCGGAAAAGACTATTTTTATAAGGAAAAGCTAATACAGAATTTAGATAAAATTAATGTTCATTTCGAAACAGGTGAGGGTTCAGAATCTATAACATTTCTTAATGGTGTTAATGTTGAGGATGAAATCAGAAAAATTGAAGTTTCTTCATTTGTTAGTCAGGTTAGTGCTATTGCTGAAATTAGAAAACAAATGGTGATTATACAACGTAAACTTAGCGAAAACTATGGAGTGGTAATGGATGGTAGGGATATTGGAACTGTAGTTTTTCCTCAGGCAGAATTAAAGTTGTTTGTTACTGCTGATGTAGAGGTTAGAACTCAAAGGCGATTTGATGAATTGAAAATGAAAGACACTGAGATTGATTTTGAGACAGTAAAACAAAATTTGGTTCATAGAGATAGTCTTGATAAGTCCAGAAAGGAAAGTCCATTGAGACAGGCTTCTGATGCAATACTAATCGATAATTCTTATCTTACTCGTGAAGAACAATTAAATATTGCATTAAAATTAGCTAATGAAAAAATAAATGAAGGTTGAGATAGATACATATGCAGGTTTTTGCTTTGGCGTTACAAGGGCAATAGAAACAGCTGAATACCTTTGTGCTGATGGTAGTGGCGTGTATTGTCTTGGTCAAATTGTACATAATGCAAAAGAAGAGTCAAGATTGAAATCACTCGGGATGACCACAATTGATCATAATGAAATTGGGGAAGTTAAAGCAAAAAAGATGCTGATTAGAGCTCATGGAGAGCCCCCCGAGACCTATAGTTCAGCAAAAGAGTCTGGTGTAGAGGTAATTGATACAACCTGTCCGGTAGTTCTTAATCTGCAGAAAAGAATAAGAGAGAGATTTGCTAAGTGTCCTGATTGTCAGATAGTTATTTTTGGAAAAAAAGGTCACGCTGAGGTAAATGGACTTGTGGGTCAGACTAATGGAAATGCAAGAGTAATTAGTAATATCATCGAAGCTGATGAGATTGATATTACCAGACCTGTTTTTCTGTTTTCACAAACCACATCTAACTTTAAGGAATATAGTACGATTGAAACTTATTTGAAGGAAAAGTCATTAAAGATGTTGGGAAATATTGATAATATCACAGTTTATCAAACAATCTGTCCGAGTGTAAAAAACAGGATCCCCAGACTTAAAGAGTTTTGCATTAATCACGATGTGATAATTTTTGTTAGCGATTATAAGTCTAGTAACGGAAGTATGCTTTTCAAAGTGTGTCAGGAATCAAATCCCCAAAGTCACTTTGTTACTAATGCGGATGAAATAAAGATTGACTGGTTCACTCCAAAATCTTCTGTTGGAATTAGCGGCGCTACATCAACTCCTATGTGGTTGATGCAGGAGGTTCAATTTTACGTTGGAAATTTATTGACAATTTGAAATTTATTCGTCGCAAAAGTATTTTTAGTATTATTTTCGTAAAACGGAACTTTTTTTGAAAATATAAGTAAAACGTAATGTTTCGCATTTGGATTTTTGGTAATTTCCTGAAAACTTTTGTGGTTACTAATTGATTCTTTGGAATTGATTCAAAATTTAGAAAATTAAAATTATGGGACAAATAAAAAAAATAGCAGTATTAACTTCAGGAGGAGATTCTCCTGGGATGAATGCTGCATTAAGAGCTGTTGTAAGAAAAGCAATACACGAGAATATTAAAGTAATGGGAATTATGAGAGGTTACGAAGGACTTATTAATAACGATTTTGTCCCATTAAGTTCTAAAAGTGTAGGTAATATTATTCAGCGTGGTGGTACAATTCTTAAAACTGCTCGCAGTGAGAAATTTAGAACCGTAGAAGGACGTAAGCAGGCATACGAGAATTTACTTAAGAATAAGTGTGGTGCAATGATTGTAATAGGTGGTGATGGTACTTTTAAAGGAGCGAGAATTTTTATTGAAGAACATAATTTTCCTATTGTAGGACTTCCAGGAACAATAGATAATGATCTTTATGGAACAGATATGACAATTGGATTTGATACAGCTTTAAATACTGTGATAGAAGCTGTCGATAAAATTAGAGATACAGCAGCATCTCATGAGAGAATATTCTTTATCGAAGTTATGGGACGTGATGCAGGCTTTATTGCTTTGCGTAGTGGAATTGCTTGTGGTGCCGAAGCGGTATTAGTACCTGAGGTTCATACAGATTTAGAAGCATTGCACAAAAGATTAACAAACTATATGTCAAAGAAGAAAACTTCATCTATTATTCTCGTTGCCGAAGGTGATGATGCTGGTGGTGCATTTCAAATCAAAGAACAAATGAAATCCTATGGAGGCGAATTTGATATGAAGGTTACAGTTCTTGGGCATATCCAAAGAGGAGGTTCTCCAACTGCTTATGATAGATATCTGGCAAGCCGTTTAGGAGTTGCATCAATCGAAGCCCTTTTAGATGACCAACGTAGTATTATGGTGGGCATGATAAATAAAGAAGTTGTTCATGTACCTTTTAATCAAACAATAAAACACCATAAAGAAATAGACCAACAATTGTTGAAAGTTGTTGATATTCTCAACTCATAACTGATTATGTCTGAATACAGGTTTGCTGACATACTTGTACCCGTTCCTCTTGCTAACAAATTTACATACAGGATTCCATCCGATATTGCCGATAGAATAAAAATCGGACATAGGGTTCTTGTGAATTTTGGTAAAAGAAAGCAATATAGCGGAATTGTTGTCGCACTTCATAACAATACTCCCGATGTTGAGGCAAAACCTATACTTGAAGCACCAGATTCCTCTCGATTTGTCACCGAAAAACAAACTCAGTTATGGAAATGGATGGCAAATTATTACTGTTGCTCTGAAGGTGAAGTGCTCCGTGCAGCAATCCCTTCTAATCTAATTCCTTCAAGCGAATCGAACTTTTATTATAATTTTGAAAATGATTACCAATCCGTTATATCAGATAGTGAAAATAAAATAATCAGTTTTCTGCAAAACAGTAAACTTGCTGATATCAATATGATCTCTGAAGCAACTGAATTGAAGAATCCGTTAAAATATTTGCAGTCGCTTCAGGAAAAAGGAATTATTTTCATTGACCAGCAGTTGACAAAAGTGTATAAGCCTTCATTTCGAAATTATATTAGGTTTAGCAACAAACATATTGACGATAATATTGAGGAATATGAGAAGCTCGTCAAAAGAGCATCCCGCCAGAAAGATGTTATTGATTATTTGATTATTTGTATAACTGAAACAGGAGAGGAATTTGTTGAAATTGAAGAGAGGCTTATAATTGATAAACTTAATATTAGTAAATCAAGCCTAGCTAGTCTCGCGAAAAAAGGATTAATTGAAGCGATAAGAAAAGAAATTTCGAGATTTGTTAATGAGGAACAGGAAAGGCATAACAGTCCTGTATTATCAAATGCTCAAAAGATTGCTTTTGATTTAGTAAAAGAAGGATTTGAGAACAATCAGCCTGTTTTGTTGCATGGTGTCACATCTAGTGGTAAAACCGAAATTTATATTAGGCTGATAGAAGAAACTCTTAGTCGGGGCAAACAGGTGCTGTATATGATGCCGGAGATTGCTCTGACGGCTCAAATGATTAATCGATTATCAAAGCATTTTGGAAATAAAATTGGCGTTTATCATAGTAGACATACGCTTAATGTGCGTTCGGAAATTTATAAGAAGCTATTAAATCATGAAAAAGATATCATTCTTGGTGTCCGTTCTTCTGTTTTTTTGCCATTTGATAATCTTGGATTGATAATAGTAGATGAGGAGCACGAGAATTCTTATAAGCAGCACAATCCCGATCCAAGGTATAATGCCAGAGATATGGCTATTGTTATGTCATATTTACAAAAAAGCAACATCGTGATGGGTTCGGCAACTCCGTCCATTGAATCATATAGCAATGCAAAGAATGGTAAGTATAAGTTGGTGGAGCTTACAACAAGATATGGAGATGTTGCTTTGCCTATTATTTTGATTGCAGATATTAAGGATGCCTATAGAAGAAAAATAATGCAATTGCATTTTCATCCGATTTTAATCGACGAAATAAATACTGCAATTAGCAATAAAGAGCAAGTTATACTATTTCAGAATCGTAGAGGTTTCTCTCCTTATCTTGAGTGTAAGGAATGTGGTTGGGTTCCCCATTGTTCTAATTGTAACGTTAGTCTGACATATCATAAATTTAAAAATGTTATGGTATGCCATTATTGCGGCGAGAAATACAAAGTTTCTGTTAAATGCGAATCATGCGGTAGTCCTGAAATGACAACTAAAGGCTTGGGTACTCAAAGAATTGAGGATGAGGTTACTAGTTTATTTCCTGATGCTAGAGTTGCACGTTTGGATTATGATACAGCAAATTCACGCAAGAGATTTGAAAAGATAATTAGCGATTTTGAGAACTATAAAACTGATATACTTATTGGAACTCAGATGATTACAAAAGGGCTGGATTTTGAAAGATTAAGCCTTGTGGGCATTCTTAATGCCGATAATATGTTGAACTTTCCTGACTTCAGAGCATTTGAAAGGTCTTTTCAGTTATTTGCACAAGTGAGTGGCAGAGCAGGAAGAAGAAGCAAACAGGGTAAGGTTATTATTCAAACATACAATCCTGGACATAATATATTAAAGCAGGTTTTGGTAAACGATTATTTAGGAATGTTTGA
>CAZUQY010000036.1:0-15181 GCA_964622935.1 uncultured Bacteroidales bacterium
TCAACTTCAACTCAATGGGCGTCAGTTGTTGTTGTTTATCGCTAAGTGCTATTTTAGGATTATAATGAGCTTCGATCATTAATCCACACATATTAAGATCTATGGCTCTTTGAGAAATTTCAGCTATATATTTTGTCTTTCCGGCAATGTGACTTGGGTCACAAATTATTTTAATCTCAGGAAATCGTCTGGCAAGCTCTATTGGGATTTCCCAACGCGGCACATTTCGTAAATGAGTTTTCTCATAAGGATAAAATCCTCTATGAACGGCATAAACATTTTTAATCCCTGCATTAAGAAATCTTTCGATTGCTCCAACCCACAATTCAATATCAGGATGAATAGGGTTTTTTACAAAAACGCTTGTATTAGTATTTTTGACTACTTTAGATATTTCTTGAACAGAAAAAGGATTTGCAACAGTTCGTGCTCCAATCCAAAAAGCATTTATATTGTGGCTTACAAGCTTTTCGACATGATCTCTGCTACCTACCTCTGTTATAGCTTTAATTCCAAATTCATTCTGCACATTTTCAAGCCATACTAATCCTTTTTCTCCAACTCCCTCAAAGCTACCTGGACGAGTACGAGGTTTCCAAATACCGGCTCTAAAAAAATCTGGTAAAACACTCTCCTTTAACTCTGAGGCTGTTTTCATTATTTGCTCTTCAGACTCAACGCTACAAGGACCGGCTATTATTGTAAATTCTTTACACATTTCAAAGCACGAAGATAATAAACAAAAATATTGCAAACTACTTTTTTCATTTATTAGACAGTATCGACACTTGAAGAAAACAGCACCTGTTGACACTCATATGTGATTTTTGCACTTTTATATGTACCATTTATTCTTTTGTGAGATTTGTGTGTATCCCATTTTTAAAGCTAAATCAGTAATTAATCATGTTTTAAAAGTATTAAATATCAATATTTTAGATGGCCATTTTTAAAATTACTTCTCTTTTCTCAAAAAACCACCTCGATTTATTGGACTGTTTTAAAAACATGCATTTTGAATGATTATCGTAATGATAAATTAAAAAATATTTATCTAATTTCAGACACACCACCCTTACATATTGTGCCTTATTATTACTACATAAGGTAATTTTTAAACGCCCAAAGCATCACTTGTCCACTTTGGTTTTCAAATACGATTTAAGGTTATTCAAATGCCCCTCATTTGCACTTGTTCATGCAATATATTACATTTTGTATCATTACTCTAACACAAATTATTAATTCGGCACCTTCTCCCTTAAATTTGTTTTGAAGCTCCAGAGAATTAACGAAATAGAAGAAGAACCCATGAAAACAATAAAAATATTCCTAATAGCATTCTTTTGCTTTATCATATCAGGGTATTCCCAAACCAGCTTATTATTTGTTGAAAATTTTGATAACGTATCAAATTTTAGCAATTGGTCACAAAGCACAATCTCTGGAGAATCATTATGGAGCATCTCACAAGGATTGCCATACGGTGAAATAAACGCTCCTTATAGTGGAAATTCAAATGCGAGCTTTTACTCCTATAATTATAATAGTGATCAAACAATGTTAATTAGCCCTGTTATTGACCTCTCAAACATTGATGTTCCTGTTTTAAAATTTTATCACATTCAACCTATTTGGAGTTCTGATCAAGACGAATTAACTGTAATGTACAGATTTTCTGAAGACACAGAATGGTATGTTCTTAATACATATACTTATAATGTATCAGAATGGGCAGAACAAGCTTTAGTGTTACCAGACGCTTCGTCAACCTATCAAATTGCTTTTTTAGCAAAATCAGGTTACGGATATGGTATTGGGCTTGACAGTCTTTGCATCGTAGAGGGTGAAACTTGTAACATGACAAAAAACTTCAATTTTTTAAACATCAAAGAAACCTCTGCATATTGCACTTGGGAATCAATTGAAGATAACACTTATGAAATTGAATATGGTGCACAAGAATTTGAATTCGGAGAAGGAACTAGAATAAGTCATTTAAATAATAACACCTATCAATTAAATCAATTAAATCCTGGTGAAAACTACTCTTTATATATTAGATCATACTGTAGTAATGGTGTAAGCAATTGGTCTGGGCCTTACAACTTTTATACAGAATGTAATATCAACCAACTAATCCCATACACTGAAAATTTTGAAAACAACGAAAATCCAATAGAATGCTGGCAAACAATTTATTCAAATCTAAATCCCCCAGCAGGAAACGAAATAGCTGTTGTAAACGACGAATCTTTTTCAGGACAAAACTCTCTCAGATTTAGTTCATACGAAACCGGAAGTCCATACGATCAATACCTAATTAGTCCACAAATCATATATCCAGAAGGCCAAACATTAGAATTGAATTTCAAATATAAAGCGCTTTTAGAAAGTAATGAGGTTTTTGCTGTTGGATTTTCAAGTGACATAAACAATCCTCTTAATGGAATCGTTTGGTCTGAAGACATAACAGATGCAGAAAACTATTGGGAAGAATTTTCAAGCATCATCCCAGAAGGAACAACTAATATAATCATACATTATAAAAGTGAATTCGAATATTACCTTTATTTAGATGAATTAAGAATAAATTTTGATGGACAATGCGATGCTGCTGAAAACATATTGGCTGAAGAAATTAGCCAAACTTCTGCAACAATTACTTGGACTGGAAATTCTTCATCATATAAAATAGAATATGGTCCTATTGGATTTGCAAAAGGAACTGGAGACATAGTGTCAAGTATAAATGATAACAGTATTTCTATTTCCAATTTAATCCCCAGCACAGATTATTCAGCATACATTATAACAGACTGCGAAGGCATTAACATCTTCTCTGAAGCTTGTAATTTTACAACTCTTGACATTGCCGAATGTGAGCAAATAACAGAATTACTTGCTGACAGCATAACCCAAAATTCAGCTACAATAATTTGGGAAGCGCCAAACACACAAAATTTATGGACTGTAGAATTTGGGTTATCTGGTTTCACAGTTGAGAATGGAACAACAATACAAAATATAACAGAAGCTAAAGTTGAACTGTCTTCTCTTGATTCAAACACTGAGTATGATTTTTATGTACATGGCATGTGTGACGAATCTGGTGAATATGCTGATTGGTCAAATAAATTTAGTTTCACAACTTTATCGCTGAACCTTGAAGAAATAAATGATAGCAATATAATCAAGCCTACTGTTGAGTTATTTACAACTGATAGTGTAAAATATATTTGTAATGATGCGGATAAAAACCAAAAAATAAATTTAGGAATTCAAAACACAGGCAAATGCATGATACCTGCGGGAACAGAAATTTCTTACTTAATAGCATCTAATCAACAAAATACAAACCTTGAGTCTCATGTAGAATTAGCTCAAGCTTTATATTCAGGAGAAACATATTTGTTTTCTATTGAACTAAACATTGATGTTAATCAAATCATCAGTGCAAGTTTAACTAAAGAATGGAAAACAGATAATTATGAAACCACAAATATTCAGTTCATTATTATTGAAAGCAATATCGACTTCGAAAATGAAGTTGACGGGATAATTGAAACTAACGAATTTCCCGAATTATTATCGGTAAACTTTAGTTGTAATTACGACTTTAATAATAGAGTGCCAAAATTTACTTGGGAAAATAATGAAACAGGAAATGATCGATTTGTTTACAATGAAGGCTTATATACTGTAACTGTATCAACAGATTTTTGTTCAGTATCAAAATCTGTTAATGTTATTAATGAAACCCCAGACAATAATAATTCATCAAATTACGAAATATATCCAAATCCATCACAAAACGGTCAAATAAATTTAGTCAACAACTCTTCCACAAACAATACTAATGTAATAATTTATGATGCTGCCGGACGAAATGTATTCAGCACAACCCTTTCCAGTGTTGAAAAGCAAGTTGATTTAAACTCACTTGCTGCAGGCATTTACAACGTGGCATTTATTCAAAACGAAAATGTTGAACTTAAAAGACTATTTATTGAATAAACAAGCACTATTTTTTTTACGACACTACATGAAAATTTTACAAATACTAATAATATCACTGCTTTTTTGCACTTCAATTGGAGCGCAAACATTTTTGTCCACTAACATTAGTGAGCCGACAAATATCTCACTTCAAAGTGATTATTATTCTGAGGTTTTCAATTATGCAATTATCCCGGACAGTTCATCTGTAAGACCATTTTGTGCTAGAAACTACCAATATAAAAACCTATATTTTAATTTTATTACTCCAATCGAAGGTGAGACAAAAATTACAATTCGCCACAATACGGTTAAAGACCATGGGATTGAGCTTTTTACAATAAACAATGGTGAGTTTAACTCTTTAGGCTGTGTTCAGGTTATTGATAGCATTTCAGAAATTCTTCTTGCTAACGACGATATCTCAAATCAAACTATTTACGGTAAAATATGGATAAATGATGAAAACAATCAAGGTCGCCTTAATCTAAATATTGAAAATAGATCCATTTCAATATCAAGAGCCCCTTCTGTTGCAGTTCTTTCTGCTACACCCGAAGACCTAGTTCAAAACATTCTAATATCAGGATGTGTTCAAGCATCAAACATAACTTATACAGGACATCCTGAAAGTATTGGATTTTTTACAGATGGCACACCGGGACTTGATTTTAACACTGGCATTATTTTATCAACTGGCGCTGCGAATAAAGTTGCTGGCCCGAACAATTCTCCTGCAACATGCACAAATATGCAAATGCCAGGCGATAGCCTTTTGACATCTATAATTAATCGTGCAACTTATGATGCTGCTATTCTTGAGTTTGATTTTGTCCCGGCTGACAATACAATTTCGTTTCAATATGCTTTCGGATCTGAAGAATATGAAGAATATGTTGGTGGTGTATTTAATGACATCTTTTCTTTTCATGTCAGTGGGGGACCAGAAAATTATCAAAATAAAAACATTGCTCTTATTCCGGGAACAAATACTCCTGTAAGTATCAATAATGTAAATCAAATACAAAATTCAGAATACTATTACAACAACGACCATGGTCAACATTTACAGTTTGACGGTATGACCTATACTCTTACTGCATTTGCAGAAGTTACTCCATGCGAAACTTATCATATAAGACTTTCTATTGCAGACGCAGCTGATCCAATTTTTGACTCTGGTGTTTTTCTAAAAGCGGGTAGCTTTAGCAGTGGCACCATACCACTGGTTAAAAACTATACTGAAAACTGGGTTTTAGTAAACACAACTTATGAATCATGTTCTAATGAACTAGTATTTACCAGATCCGACAACAACAACATTAATAGTGCTGTAGATTTTACTATTGAAATTTCAGGGTCTGCAGAACAAGATGTCGATTTTTCTAGCATCACACTAAATATTGAAATACCTGCTGGCGAAGAGTCTGTTAGCATCCCATACCAAGCACTTGAAGATGGAATTACTGAAGGTGCCGAATCTATAACCATTAGAATTTATACCGGGTGCTCTTGTGGAATAGAATACTTCGAAGAAACTATTTATATTAATGACCCTATTGAAATTACGGGTAACATTTCTACACATGAGCCTATTTGCGAAAACGATACTGTCCAGATAAATCTTGAATTGTTTGATTTACCAGAAAATTACTTCATAACATGGAGTACTGGAGATACAGACACTACCGTAATTAATGCAATTTTAACAGAGTCCGGTGACGTAACTGCTTTTGTTCATTATCCATGTGGAATTAAATCATTTTCAACATATATCGAAGTTTTACCTTCGCCTGATGCAAATATATTTACATCAAGTCCTGTTTGCGATGGCGATGATATTTTGTTTTCTGCTGAAAATGGCATCGATTATCTTTGGAAGGGCCCTGAAGGATTTTTTACAACCGAAAGTTCTTTTACGATTGAAAATGCAATGCCTTCACAAAGTGGAATCTATAGAGTAACGGTAACAGGTTCTAATGGATGCGAATTCAGAGAATCATTAGATATCAGTATTCACGAATATCCTCAACCAAACTTACCACAAAATATTATTGCTTGCGAAAGAGACAATGTTTTGGTCAATCCTGGAACCTTTTATAGTTATACATGGCAAGGCCCACAAAACTGGACATCAACATTAAGTGAACTAAATATTTCTAATATTACATCAACTCACAGTGGTACATTTTATCTTACTGTTTCAGATGATATTGGTTGCGAATCATATGCTCAAACAGAAATGACAATCAATCCTTCTCCTGTGGCAGACATTCAAACCGTTCCAAATATTTGTGTTGGTGATGACATAACATTAGTTGGCACAGGCAACGGCAGTCCTTCATGGACTGGTCCAAATCAATTCTTTTCACAAAACAATAATATTACTATCGAAAACATCAATTCTGAAGATCAAGGGATATACCATTTTTATGTTCAAAACACTTATGGTTGCCAAGATTCAAGCCTTATTGATCTTATTGTAATCATTCCTGACGCTGAAATTATTACAGAAGGGACATTTTGTAACAATGACCAATATTTAAATTTGGAGTCAATCAATCCATATGGATTATGGTACGCTCCTGCTCTAATAGACAGTATTAACGGAATCATGGATTTGTCCCTTTTAAGCGAAGGAATTTATAATGTTACATATGAAATAGGTTTTGTGGGTTGTTATGATTCACAAACTATTCAAATAAGCATTCAGGAAGCCCCTCAAATTACAATTAGTGCACCAGAAAGTATTTGTACTAATTCAGAAGACACATTTGTTGAAGCAACTCCAATTGGCGGCTTATGGTTTGGAGAAACTGTCATAAGTACAACTAATGGAATTATAGATTCTAATCTATCATCATCAAATCAAACAAGCATAACTTATGTTTTTACTGAAGGAGTTTGCACCAGCATTGATAGTGTAAACATTAATGTATTCAATGGTATCAATGCTGAAATAAGCGAAATTGAAAATGTATGTATTACTGAAGACCCAATTATTCTACATGCTGCATTTCCTGGAGGCCTCTGGAGTGGAAATGGAATAATAAACGCCTATTCAGGAAAGTTTAATCCTTCTACCGCCGGAGTTGGCACACATACAATTTATCATCAGATTTCAAACTTTAATTGTACATCTGTAGATTCTATTGAGATTACAGTT
This sequence comes from uncultured Bacteroidales bacterium, assembly GCA_964622935.1. Taxonomy (GTDB): domain Bacteria; phylum Bacteroidota; class Bacteroidia; order Bacteroidales; family ML635J-15; genus Bact-19. The sequence continues at coordinate 7,166 of CAZUQY010000036.1, forward strand.
GATGAACTTATCTCAGCCGAAATTGGTGACGATTTGTACTTTTGTAATAATTCTTCGGATATTAGTCTTGTTGCACAAAATCTAGGTGGCGTTTGGTCTGGCTATGGAATAATCAATCCCTCTGGCCTCTTTTCTCCATCAAGCACAGGAATTGGCAGCGGAAACGTTTACTACGAGGTCAGCAATGGTGCTTGTGTTAGTAAAGACACTATAAATATCACAGTCTCAGAGTATTTGCCAGCAGATTTTTCTTCCCCTGCTCAGGTTTGCCTATATGATCAAAACATAAATTTAACAGCAGTTAACTCTGGAGGATTTTGGTCTGGAAACGGAATTACCGACAGTATAAGTGGAGATTTTAACCCTCTCGATACCGGAACTGGAATACAAGACATTCAATATCAATTAAATAATAATGGGTGTATAAGTTCCCAATCGGCACAAATTGAAATTCTAGATGCACCTAATCCTGAATTTATGTGCGACAACGTCTATTGTCTTGGAAATTATAATGCAACTTTAAGCCCAATAACTGCAGGCGGAAATTGGAGCGGTAGCGGAATAACTGACAACGTAAATGGTCTTTTTAATCCATCAATTGCAGGTTTAGGTAGTAATCAAATAACTTATTCTGTTTCAAATTCCAACTGCACATCAACTCAATCCCAAAATATTTTAGTAATTGATGGATCAGAAGAAATTGCTTTAAATAACCCTGATAGTGTTTGTATCAACGAGACACAATTCAATTTAAACGCTTCTCCTCAAGGTGGATATTGGGTTGGAAACGGTGTTGTCGACGACTCAGTTTTTAATCCCGAATTAGCAGGAGAAGGAGTACATCAATTAACTTACAATCTTGGAAGTGGGTCATGCGCCATAGTTGACACATTTGACATTTATGTTCAAAACATATCCCCAGCGTTAATCTTATCAGAAACAATCTTTTGTAATAATTCGGATTCTATTGAACTAATCTCTAATGTGCCATCTGGCATTTGGTCAGGCAACACTGTGTTTGATAATTATTTCTATCCTACTTTAGCAGACACAGGAATAAACATTATTTATTATCAATATCAATCAGGTTATTGCTCAGAACAATCACAGTTTGAGCTCACTAATAATTATGCCACACCTATCAGCATTAGTGAACTAGATGTTTCATATTGTCAGAATGCAAATACTATTTATCCTATTTTTACTCCTCAAGGGGGAATTGCTTCGGGGATCAGTTTTTCTGTTGACAATAGCTTTAATCCAGAAAACTTAACAATTGGTCAACAAACTATAACATATACATACACCAACAACAATGCTTGTGTTTCTCAGACTACAGAAAGTTTTGAAATTCTGGAGGTGCCAGAGGTAACAGTTTCAGGCATTGACTCAAATTACTGCACAAATTCATCAGACGTTACTTTTCATGCGTATCCTTTTGGAGGTAGCTTTGATGGAATAGAGGTCTCCGGCAATTGGTTTTCTCCAGCTTTAGCAGGTCTTGGCGAACACACTTTTTCCTACAATTACACCGCTCCCAACGGTTGTAATTCAATTTATTATCAAACTGTAAGCATAACCAATGAGCCGGAGATTTTCTTTGAAATTATACAGCTCCCAACATGCTTTGGAGACACAAATGGAATTGTTGAAGTCCATAGTACCAACAATAACATCGAATCTGTTTTATGGAGTGATGAAAACAATACTACAACTGAAACTGCAAATGACTTAAGTGCTGGATGGTACTATGTTAGTGTTTCAAACGGAAATAATTGCGAAGTTATTGATAGTGTCTTTATTACCCAACCGGAACCTATAGAAGCTCACATAACTGGAACATCACAAGTTTTATGTTCTGACTCAAACAATGCTCTTATTGACATTGTATTAAATGAAGACAATATTCCATATATCTTTAACTGGAATGACAATCCTAATATTAACACTCAAAATAGAGATCATTTATCGGCTGGCAATTATATTGTAACAATTATTGATAATAACAATTGTAGTTTAATTTTGAACCATACGATTGAACAAGCCAATCCAATAGAATATGACGTTGACACTTTAAGTAGTAATTTATGTTTTGGTGATAATAACGCAAGCGTTGAAGTAATAACCAATACTCAAAACGATTGTGAAATTATCTGGAATGACAACAATATTGATTTTTTAAGAACAAATTTATTGTCTGGAACATACTACTTTACATTAACAAATTCTGATGATTGCCAAGTAACAGACTCCACTGTCTTTTTTCAACCAAATCCAATTGAAATAACTGCAGTAACAGATTCGGTTATTTGCGGAATTCATCAGGGTGGAATTATAGCAGGAGTTACTGGTGGTGTGGCTCCTTTACAATATCATTGGTCAAATGGAGAAGAAACCTCTACTAACTTGAATTTACCCGTAGGTCTTTATACAATTAGTGTTACAGACGCTAATAATTGCACTGTTTCTCAAAATGTAGAAATTGCTGCAAGCAATAATATAAATGCAGAAATTACAATTACCAACGAAATTACTTGTTATGGCGTTTCTGGTGGAACTCTTGAAGGTAGTTCTTTGAACGGAGCTCTTCCATTACACTATTTTTGGAACACAAATTCACACAAAAACACAATTAATGAACTTTCTGCCGGTGATTATGAATTAACTATTACCGACATTTGGGGCTGTATCGGTACAGCTCAAACCACTCTAACTAACCCTGATGAAGTTGTTATTTCACAAAATATTAATAATGTATTATGTAATGGCGATAATACCGGAGAAATCAGCATTATTGCTAACGGAGGAACTGGGAACCTAAATTATATGTGGAATAACCAAACAGATGGAACTCTAAATCAGAATTTAATTGCAGACACATACACCCTTACAATAACCGATGAAAATGATTGTGAAAATATTTTTAATTTTATAATCGAAGAACCAGACATCAAACTTGGATATTTACTAAATCCTGAAGCCCCCACTTGCTATGGAGACAATAACGGAAAACTGTCTGTAACGGCAACTGGCGGAACATCTCCTTATGTTTATAGATGGGAGTCAGAATCCTATGTTACTGATGCAGAAAGCATCAATCAGCTTTTCGCAGGAAATTACTCATTTATAATAACTGATAATGTAGGATGTATTATTTCGAATACTGTAAATCTAAGCCAACCCTCAGAAATTGAAGTTTCATATTTAGTAAGCGAACCAACTTGCAATGGCAAACAAGATGGACACATCGGCATCTATCCTACTGGAGGTACCGAACCATATCATTTTGTAAACAAAAATACAATTTACCAAAATAATGATTTCAATAGTCTTTTACCTGGAGAATATAGTTTCATTATACTCGATGAAAATAACTGCAAATCAGAACCATTAGAAATATTTGTACCAGAAAGTGAAACAGAATGTTTATCAATCCCAAATGCATTTACACCAAATTCCGATGGCATTAATGATGCTTGGGAAATACAAAATATTGAAATGTTTCCAAATTCCAAAGTGCAGGTTTTTAACAGATGGGGACAAGTTGTTTTTGAAACCAGATCTAACGATAATGTTTGGGATGGCAAATCTTCAATGGGTGAATGTGCAACAGGAACATATATATATATTATTGATTTATATTTTGGTTCAGAATCATATACAGGGACTATTTCCTTGGTAAGATAAAATATCATCTGTTTTTGTGGAAGGGGGCAGATGTGATTTTCATAGTGTCGGAGGTCATTTAAAACAAATATACTGTTTTAAGTGACCTTTTTTCTTAGTGACAACTTCCACTAATCGTTTTTTTTAATTATATTCGTAGATATATTACACATAAAGAAGGCACTGTGAAAAATAGTATTAAACCCATATTCATTACATCATCAATTTTACTGCTTATATTGCTTTGTGTCTCGTTGTTTTTAATTCAAAGCAATAACGACCAAAATGTTTTAAATCTGGCTTTTTGGTTTATCATTGCTGCAATTGCCAGCATTGCAATTTTAATTTCATACTTTTACTACTGGTACAAAAAAAATATTAATAATATCCCACGTAAAGAAAGTGCGCTTGGATCAAAAAATGATTTCAAATTAAATAACTTTGAGAATAGTTTAAAACAAATTGCTTTTGCTGAAACTGCAGGTTATTGGGAATATGATATCATCTCTAAGAAATATTCAGCTTCAGATAATTGGCTGGAAATCTTTGGTATTACGCGAGACAAGTTCGAAAATACTTCATTAGATGAGATTAGTAAATTCTTATTTGACAACTCCGAAAAAAATCATTTTGGATTACATTCAAAACTAATGATAGAAGACCTTAATGAAGGTTATTCAGAATTTATATACAATCATCCTCAAAAGGGCAAAACACATATTGCTGGCTTTGGAATAAGTATTGGAAAAATTCAAAACAAACCACAAGGCAAAATTGCTGGTTTTTACTATGATATTACAAAACGTGAAGGACAAAACTCAATTCTAAGAAAAAAAGCCCTTGAACTCGACAATTGGCACCTTAATTTAAAAATGCCAATGGTAATTTTCGAACCAAAATTCAACAACAATGGAAAATTAATTGACTTATATTTCATAAATGTAAATAAATCCTTAAATGATATTCTTGAAATACAGAATAATAGTTTGAACCACTCATTATATTCAAAAAATCAAGTGTTTGGAGCAACTGACAGTTTTTTAAATTCAGTTCGTGATGTATTAAATGAACTTTCTATTTCTATGGAAGCGTATAATCCCAAATTAAAAAAACACTTTAAAATAAACAGCTTTATACTTGATGAAAATAGAATAGTAATGTTTGTCGAGGATAACACAAAAGACGATTACGAAAAAACTTCATTATTACAAGATTTAAATTTATATAAATCAACATATAATTTGTCAGAGGATTCATTATTGATTATTAACTCCGAAAGTTTATATTTAGAGGATGTAAACAATGCTGCTGTAATTCTTTTTAAAGCACAATCAATAGAACAACTATCGGAAATGAGGTTTGATTTTCTGCTCCCGGAAACTCAGGAAAACGGTATAAAAAGTTTAGATTTGTTTTATTCTGAGGTTAGTGAAATAGAGATTAATCAAAAGAAGAACGCCTATGATTGGAATTTTGTAAAATTAAACAGTAAGCAATTTGTAGGTCATGTTAGTTTTATGAAAATAGCTAAAGAAGACAAAGTCCTTATCTATGCATCCATTCGAGACGTTACTAACACAAATAAAATTAAGGAAAATTACGAAAAAACACAAAAGTGGCTTCAGACTATAATAGATTCTATTACTTCTATTATTGTTGTAAAAGACAATTATGGAAAAATAATTGCTTGTAACAAAGCATATACAAAGACATTTGGCAATCAATCTACATCGGTTATTGGAAAGCACTCAAATGATATTTATACAAAAGAAGACTCAATATCAATACAAGCAATAGATGACGAAATTCTAAAGCTTGGTATAGAAAGAACTTATGAGCAACAATTACATATTTACAATAACAACAGAAGAGTGTTTTTAATAACTAAAACTCCACTTAAAGACAATTCAGGAAAAATATATGCAATTGTTGCTAATGGTACAGACATTACAGACTTAAAATCGCTTGAAAAAAGTCTTCAGCAAACAAAACTACAAGCTATCATTGCAAATAATGCAAAATCAAGCTTTTTAACTACTATGAGTCACGAAATCCGTACTCCAATTAACGCAGTAATAGGATATTCAGAATTACTTCGTAAAGAAAACCATGACAGCAGGACAAAAGAGTATTTAAATTCAATTTACAATGCTGGTAATTCACTTCTATATCTAGTTAACAACATTCTTGACATTGCCAAAATTGAAGCCGGCAAAATAGAAATTCAAAATAAGTTTACTGACATCACCAAAACAATATCTGAACTAACAAACATTTTCAAATTAAAGGCAATCCAAAAGAATATCGGATTAACAATTGAATATCAAAACAGACCTGATGTTTGGTTTAAAATGGATGAAAATAAATTCAAACAGATAATAATAAACTTACTAGCAAATGCCATAAAATTCACTCAAAAAGGATCTGTTAATTTGATTTTTGATTATACTCTTGAAAAAAATAATTATGCAACAATTTATATTAACATTATTGATACCGGAATCGGTATTGAAAAGGCAGATATTAAAAAACTTTTTGCTCCATTTTCTCAAATTGAATCCGAAAATTCAAATCAATCTGAGGGTAGTGGTTTGGGGCTAAATATTAGCCGACAATTAGCTCAACTAATGGGTGGAGAAATAACATTAAAAAGCGAGGTAAACAAAGGATCCGAATTTACGGTAATCTTTAAAAATATTGAAACAACAAATGCTAATTCAGATCAGCTAAGCGATGAAGAGAATTCTATTGATTATGTTTTCAAGCCATCAAGCATTTTAATCGTTGATGATGTTAAATCAAACAGGAATATTATTAAAGACATTTTAAAAGAATATGGCTTTGAAATATACGAAGCAGAAAATGGGCGAAAAGGAATTGAATTTGCTTTAAAATACAAACCTGATATAATATTATTAGATTGTAGGATGCCAGATATAAACGGAATAATCGCCGCCCAAAGAATAAGACAGACATATCCTGATAAAGATTGGAAAATTATTGCATATACTGCTATCGAAAGTATGTTAATGAAAAACGAAAAACTAATTAGTGAATTTGACGATTTACTTCTTAAGCCTGTTAATAGATTAATCCTTTTAAAACTAATTGCAAAATATATCGAACATGAGATTATTGACCAAAACAAAACTGAAAACAACTTATCATATTCAATAAATAAAGAGTCTAAAATACTCCTTAAAAAAGTCTTTGCGAAATCAACCAAGAACGCAGAATATATTTATACAAACAGAGAATTAAAAGAGCTGATTGAAGAAATAAATATTTCAAATCAATACGAAAGTGATGTGGAATTAAAACAATTATTAGATGGCCTAAGTATTTCTATTCAAGACTTCAATGTGATTAAAACAGAGTACTTTTTAAAAATACTAATACAATTTGTTAATGAAAAAGTTTAATTTTAAAACATTAAATATTGCTTTAATTTTAATATTTACAAGCGCATTTGCTTTGTTGAGCTCAAATGCTTATTCATTAAGCGAGATTAGCAAAAAAACAGACTTCTCTCTTTTGAAAACCTTGACAAAAGAAAAAAATGTATGGATTAGCAATAATAATAAAATCAAGGATTTACAAATTTTATTTTACGCTGATTTTGATGAAAACTACTGTATTGCTATTAACAATAAAATTCGTTTTATACTCCCAATTATTAATAGTCAAATTGCACATTTAAGCACCTCAAAAAAAACTCAAATAAATAAAGTTTGGCAAAAGCAAGTTCCTAATGTAACTTTTTTATTCGCCTCTTCTAATAAAACGATTGCTTGGTCACTTATAATATTTATTACTATTATATTGACCATTGTTATGCACATACTTATTAATAAAAAAAGATCCAAAGAGCGCAAGCTCATTAAAGAAAGATTAGCTACAAGTTCCGGAGAAATTGAAAACGTCTTTTCATATTTTTCTGATATATATGTTAAAACCAACTCAAAAGGCATTATTGAAAAAATTAGCCCATCTGTTCTTAATATTACAGGATTTCTTCCGGAAACATACTTTGGACAACACATTTCGGTAATACTTGAAAACGAGGAAGAATGGAATGATATTTATGAGATAATACAAAATTCTAATACTCTTAGTCGTCATCTCTTCAGCATCAAAACAAATAAAGGTAAAAAAACTATTTGTTCAACTTCAATTAATGCCAATGTTGATGATTTAGGAAAAATTATTGGATACGAGGGAATTGTAAAAGACTTCTCCGAACGAATAAGCACTCAACAAAAAATAGATGATTTTGAAAAAAGGCTTCTTCTATGCTTGGAACATTCAAATACCGGAGTCACAAAATACAAACCTTATAGGAATATTATT